>JAIQGE010000010.1 GCA_020072815.1 Terriglobia bacterium
GCGGTCCCAAAGCTCCCCCGCGGTTGTAGCCTGAGGGGAAACGGGCGCCGTCCGCCACGCGAGGGGTTCGAAAGGCCTTCGGATCCCTCGCAGCGACATTGTCCATTACCATTTGCCGCTGAATAACAGATACAAGGGGGAGGGTGGAAGAATCGCCGTGATCGCCGACATCGCACGTGATCGCCGTGATCGGAAAACCTCAGACTCCAAAACTGTCTCACCCCAGGGGTTCACCTCACGGAAAAATGATCGCCGGGGATGACATGAGCTAAGTCTATATTTTCCGGGGATGAACGGGGAGGGGAGGGGGTATCGCAATTGGGGACTCCCGCCCAAATCTTGGGTATAATCGGCGGCAACCGGGCTCTGACGCGGTCGCGCTCCCCCCAACGCCTGCGTTCAGCCGCCCTTAAAAATCGGAGGATTGCCCGATGCGTCACTCCCTGCGACTGCTTGTTCTCTGCATCGCCCTGTGCCTCACAACCATCCCGGCCTTCGCCCAGGTCCAGACCGTGGGCGACGTCTCTTTCGCCGTCCCGGCCGGCTGGACTTACACAACCGGCCCCGACTTCGGCGCCATGGTTTACAAGGAAGACAACCGGTTCTGGCTGGTGAGCGTTTATACGTCCATGCCCAGCAGCGGGAATCCTGACCAGGATTTCAAGGCGGCCTGGCAGCGGGTGGTCCTGGCAATAGCCGGGTTCCGAGGCGTGCCGGGGTACAACCCGTACAGTATCTCGAAACCTCTGGGATACGCGGGCAAGTACTATGACGATTCCAACACCAGCGGCACGGCGTACGCCCGGCTTTACGCACTCCAAACCGGCAAGAGCTGTGTGCCGGTAGTGTTCATCAGCGGGAACCGCCAAATGCTGGACGGCATGGGGCACATGGAGGCGGCCATCCTCGGCAGCGTTCGTGCGGCGCCGGCCAAGGCAACTCCCATTCAGTTGAGCGCTAAAGTAGGGGACTTGACCGGGGAATGGCACGAGGGTCTGGCCTTCAGCCAGAATTATTACAGCCGATCCACCGGGCAATACGTTACCAGCACACAGACTTTTTATAGCGCTGTGTGGAACATCGGAGCCAACGGCAGGTACGACTACAAGATGGGCGGGATGATGAACAGCCGCCCGGTCAACGATAATGATACGGGTGTCGTGGAGCTGGCGGACGGGTTTGTGATGCTGAAAGGTCAAAAGCACCAGCGGCGCTATCGCTTTGTGTATCTCCTTCAGGCGCTGGATGGTTCCACCGTGCTGGCACTGTTTCCTGACGTGGAGATGGCGCAGATTAATTCGAATCGTGACATTACGTTCTGGACGCGTTCGCTCAAGAAATAACGCGGTGACTTTGCAGGACAGTAACTACTTGATTCGTGGGCCAAAAAACTAGCTGTGTGATTCTTTGCGATCAGGAAGGGAAAATGCTCATGCGCCGGATTGCTTGCCTGCTTCTTCTTGGAGTCTCAGCCTTCACAGCCCTGGCGCAGGGCGGCGTACAAGGCTTTGGAGATGTAACGTTCGCCGTCCCGGACGGCTGGACTTATACCGCGGGCCAAGGCGGCGGTGGCATGATGTCCCTCAAGGACGGCCAGCGTTTCGCGGTGATGGCCGTGTGGCCGCCGATGGTTTCGAGCGGGAATACCGAAACCGATCTGCTGACTGCGTGGAACACGATCGTGATTGCCGGCGGCGGATACCGGGGAGCGCCGGCCAAGCCGTATTACCAGATCAACCACACGGTGGGCTATCCCGGTAAACGCGCCGACGATTCCAGCGTGAACCGCGCCACCTACACGCGGCTTTATGTTCTGGAGGCCGGCAGGATGTTCATCCCTGTGCAGTGTGTCGCCACCGATGGCGCGGCTCTCAACGCCGTAGAGCACATCACCAATGCCATGCTGGGCAGCGTGCGGCTGGCGCCCCTGAAGGCGTCGCCGATCAAGACGAACATTACAACGGCGGACCTGGTGGGCCACTGGACCAGCGGCGCAGGCAGCAGCTACGACTTTTACAGTGCCTCCACCGGACGCTATGAGAGCACGGCCAGCGCCTTTTACGGCGCCGGCTATACCATCGCTGCCAACGGCAGCTTCACTTACCAGATGTCAGGCATGGTCAACGGCCGGGTCGCCCGCGACGACGATGCTGGCGTGGTGCAGTTCGACAGGGAATTCGTGGTCTTCAAGGGCCGCGCCCACGTGGTGCGCTACCGCTTCCTCAACATCCAGCAAGCGATTGACGGATCCACGGTGATCACCTTCCTGCCGCCGGCGGCCAATCCCGCGACGCTGAGCTTCATCCGCGACAGCGAATATTGGGTGCGGAAGCCGGGCAAATAGTGTGCGTGGACGGGAGCGCAAGACTGCCGGGCTTGCTCCGAGTCCGTGGGAGTGCAGACGGCATAGAGCATGGCCGGGCCACCGTTGGCAGCGTGCGCATGCTGCACGCGCCAAGCTTCACCTTCAGGAACACCAATACACCGGCTGATCTAGTGGGGTGGGTCGCCAGGCGGCGCGCCTCGCGATGTATACTCTACGGCGCCCAGGAAAAAGCAGAGAAGGTGGCCGACTCCAAGAGTAAGTGAGGTGTCCATCCACCATGTGGCTCGCAAAAGCAATCACGCTCGCCGGATTTTCTTTGCTGCTGATTTCCGGTCGGGCGCCAGGATCGCCGTGCCTTCCTTCCCCGGAATTGCCATCAGAAGCTTTGCAATCAGGTTCGGCGTCCCCAGCCCCGCCCGCGCAGGATGCCGGTCAGGGCTCCCAAGTGGGCGCTTCGCAGCCGGTCATCACCGTCCGCGGTTTGTGCAGCGAGGACGGGGGCAAAGCCGTGAATGGCGCGGCCCGGTGCAGCACGAACATCACCCGCGAGCAGTTTGAGAAACTGATGAACGCTTTGAATCCCGCTGGTCAGCCAATTTCGCTCGCAGGGCGGCAGAACCTTGCACTGGCCTATGTCGAGGTCCTGGCCTTCGAAGAAGCTGCCAGGAAATCCGGGATGGAAGACTCTGCTCAGTTCCGCGAAGTGCTGAACTGGGCGCGCCTGCGGACCATTGCCGATCTCTACCGCCGCAACCTGCAGGAACAATTCCGCAGTCCCTCGCAGGAAGAAGTTGACTCCTACTACCAGCAGCATCTGGCCGAGTTTGAAAGGGTCCACCTGGTGCGGATTCTTGTTCCGCGTGAAGATCTTTCCGGTCGCGACAAGAATGATTTCGACAAGAGGGCGCTGCAAGCCGCCCAGTCCGCGCATGAGCGGGCCGCCAAAGGCGACGATCCCGGCCAAATTCAAAAAGACGCGTATTCCACGCTGGGACTGGAATCGCCACCGGCCACGGACCTGGGAAACTTCCGGCGCGCGGACTTCCTGGAAAAGGAAGCGGACGAAGTTTTCTCCCTGCAACCAGGAGAGATCAGCCGCGTGCAAACCGAGCTCAAGAGCTATGTCATCTACAAAGTCTTGAGCAAGGAGACGCTGCCGGAAAGCCAAGTCAAAGCGGAGATCGCTCGCGAGATTGCCCAGCAGAAGTTCAAGGACGCCATCAAGGCCGTCGGCGATGCTGCACCAGCGGAGTTCAATGAGCAATATTTCGGCCCTATGGCGCCCAAACTTCCCGTGGAGGCGCCGATCGTGCCGTCGCGACGGCCGGGTCGTTGACCTGCGCACCGGTTTATCCGCGACATCGCGCAGGGAACAGGACTGCAAACAGCACACGGCGCCCCATCTGGGACGCCGCGTGCCGGATTCAAACGGAGAACCAAGCCGCCTTGGTCAAAGTGATCGCAGGAACAGGATTACGTTCTGCTGTTGAGTACAGTTCAATTGGTTAAATTTAGTGATGACCGCATTCGATTCCGAACCGCAGAACGTGGTGGCCGCGGCAGGGATGGTGATTGTCTGTCCGTTGAGAATGAATGTCTCGGACACGCCGGTCACCTTGACACAGTCGGTTGCCGGGCTCACGTGGAACTGCTCGATCACATCCACCAGGTTATTGGTGCGGCCATCGTGCAGGAAGAACAGACGCTGGCCTGCTCCCCATAGCGGTGCGGTGCGGAATTCATCCGGCCCTGCGGCGCCCTGAGTGACCCCATCCGCCAGTTTGGAACCCATGTGGTGCAGCGCAAAATCAGAAAAGGGAGCAAACGTGGCGTTGTTGAGGTCGGTGAAGAGAGAGGGGCCGGTGGTGAGGCTTGGTGTGTGGCAGGTGTTACAGCCCGCGGCGTTGAACTGGGTCTGCCCGTCGACGGCGGCGGGGCTGAGCGGCAGGCATTGCGGAATCCCGCCCGGCGCCTGGCTGCTGAAATCGCACTGCGCGGGAGCCGTGTTGGCGAACATGAAGAATGACTGAAGCTCGATGTCGGAAGCTACGACAACCGGGTTGGTGGAGATGGTCTGGTTGTTGGGGGTGGTGAAGTCCTCGGGTGTGGTGTTGCTGGCGCAATCGCCGGGCCGCCGCTCAAAAGGAAAGAGCTCATTGGTGACGCCCATTTCCACGTTCGAGGCCTCTCCCGTAAACATCAGCATGGATACGTTCTGCGCCTTCCAGCCGAACCGCGTGACCGTCTGATCGTTGCCGTTGGTGTTGAGATGGCCCCCGACGCCAAAGGGGTTCGTGCTCGCCGCGAGCAAGTTGGCGATCAGAGTATTGTCCGGCACCGTCTCAATGAATCCCATGCCGAAGGTGGGCGTGGGGACGCGGAAGATCACGTTGTTGTTAGCCACCGCAGCGGGAAAGTTGGGTTGCGTGATGTTGCACACCGGCGGCGCGTCATTGCGTCCCTTGATGGTATAGAGCTGCTGCACGGATCCATCCAGCACGTTCACCGGAGTGCCGGTGGCGTTGGTAGCCAGCGGGAAACGCGCCTCCAGCACGGGCCCGTTCGGCCGGTTCTGCACGAAGGAAGGCACAAAATTGGTGGCGCCGTGCGCGCCGGCCAGGGGAATCTGCGGATTTCCCGCGAAAAGCGGCGTACCCTGTCCAGGGCTGCTCCCGCCGATGGACGGCTGCGAGTGGCACATGAAGCAACTGTTGCCGTTGAATCTTGGTCCCAGGCCTTTGAGCGGCTCAGGGCTGATGCCCGCTGCGCCCGGTACGGATGCTACGTCGCCGAACTTCGCCATGCCGGATTCCCAGAAATTGAATTGGTTCACCGTCAGGTTGGGCAAGGCGTTGCCGGAGGAGTTGAAGGTTCCATTTTGCGATTGCTGCGTGAAATTTGGAATGTTGTTGCCGTGACCGTCCGCAACGCTGTAGTGAGGGATGTTCCCCCCCGCCGGCCGTGGTCCCGGATCTTTCAGCACGCAAGAGGTTTGGGCGCTTACCAGAGACGAACAGCATAGCAGCGCAACCAAGGTACGAGCACACTGCGAGATAATCTTGTTTCTGAGCCTCATGTGGGTTTTCCTTTCACCAAAGCACCTTCTCCGCACCTTAGCAATAGGGCCCCGGGTTGTAGCATCTGCTTCTTGATGCATGAAGCGGCTGGAATTTTAGTCCGCAAACACCAGCGCAATGACCGTGTCGTGCGTTTTTTTTGGCTTGCAGGTTCCCGTTTTGGGAAGCTCCGAACAGTTCGCTTTTGGGAACGATAGAACGGATCAGTTGGGGAGACGATGTGCCCGTCGTCACTGGGAAAATTCACGTTGCGGGGGAGTTCACGACAAAACAAAAAGCCCGCCTTTCCGGCGGGCCCTCGTAAACGATCTGGATTAGATCTTATCGGTTCGCTTGCGCTGCGGCTCTCTGCGCTACGATCCTCTTGGCGTTGTCGGCCAGCTCTTTGGCCTTGGGCAGTTGGTTCAGCGCAGCCAGCACCTGCGGATCGTTCTCCGCGCGGACCTTCAGGCCTTCTTCCTGCCCGAATTCGCTGATGAAGAGTTCAGACTTGATGCTGGCCTTGATGTAGTCCAGGCCTTCGTTGATTTCCGGCTCGGTGTAAGGGATCTTCTGCGCATCCAGGAATTTGCGGAAGTCGTGCATCACCGCGTCCGTGACTTCAAAACTCTTGTCCACGTGGCGCCCGTTCAGGTAATGGTGGGCAAAGTTGAAGAACGCGTACTTGAGCAGCAGGGAATCCTCAAATTTCGTGGTCTTAAAGGTGGCCACTTTCACGTCTGGAGTGATGCCGCCGCCGCCGAACATGGTCCGGCCGCTGTCGGTCAGCTTCACTTCTTTCCCTGACGAGTTGGCGTTGTTGTTGGGATTGTCTTCCTGCGCGCGGGCGTAATAGTAGTCATAGAGCGAAACGCCGTTGTAATCGCGCTGGATCAGGCGTCCGCTCGGCGTGTAGTACTTGGCCGTGGTCAGCGCCAGTCCGGTATTTTCTGAAAGCGGATACACCGTCTGCACCAGGCCTTTGCCGAAGGTAACTTCGCCCACAATCAGCCCGCGGTCGTGGTCCTGGATGGCGCCGGAAACAATCTCCGCCGCGGAAGCTGTGCCGCGATTGACCAGCACCACCAGGGGATAATCCTTGCCGCCGTTGCCGTGCGCCGCCTTGTAGAGCTTCTCCGGTGAGCTGCGTCCGTGATGGGAAACAATCACCTGGCCTTTTTTCAGGAACTTGTCGGCCACGCCCACGCCTTCATTGAGCAGGCCGCCGGGATTGCCGCGCAGGTCCAGCACCAGCCCTTTGAGTTCGCCAAACTGGGCCAGGGCGTCTTCCACTTCCTGTTCCGTAGTCTCGTTGAAAGCGGTCACGTGCATGTAACCGATGCCCGGCTTGATGAAGAACTTCAAGTCCACGCTGTTGCGCGGGATCTCGTCGCGGACCACGTTGAATTCCAGCGGCTTCTCCGCGCCTTCGCGCAGGATGGAGATGTGGACGTTGGTGCCTTTGGGGCCTTTGAGTTTTTCCGCCACGTCGCTGACGCTGAGGTTGTCGGTGGGCGATCCATCCACCGCCATGATCACGTCGCCCGGCCGCAGCCCGGCTTTGTACGCCGGCGTCCCGACGAAGGGCGCCACCACAATGATCTTGTTGTTGCGCGGGGCAATCTGCATGCCCACGCCGTAATACTTGCCGCTCTGCTCTTCGCGCAGCAACGAGTATGACTTGGGGTCAAAGAAGTTGGAGTGGGGATCGAGAACGTGCAGCATGCCGGGGATGGCCCCGTTGTAAATGGCTTTGTCGGCGTTGACCGGCTCGGCGTAATTCTCTTCCACCAGCGAATACACCTGCGAGAACTGGCGCAGGCCGTCGCGGACTTCACTGTCGGACGCGGCGCCCATGTACGCGCTGCTGCTGCGCTGGCTAAAACCGGCGCCCAGCAGACCGCAGATCACAACGATGAGTGATATCAATAAGAGCGAAGAACGTGAACCACGAGACATGAATCTTCCTTCAACGTACGAGCTTGAAAGTTGCCCGGCTATCGGGATGCTGACGCAAGTATAGCACCACTTCGTACCCGGTTTTGCCCCGTTTTTGTCCCCCGACGGGGCTAATTCCAGCGGTTCCCGGGGGGATCTGGACAACCGGTACTTTCGTACTGTTTTGGATGCGGTTCCGCGCGCCCAGGTGCGCACTTTTTTGCGCGGCGATTGGAAAACTTAATCAAAAACCAAGTCTGCTTCTAACCAATCTTGCGGTATCATGGGGTTTACTCACCATGAATATCGGCTTCCCAGAAATGGTCTTGTTGGTGGTCCTGGCGCTCATCCTCTTTGGGCCCAAGAAGCTGCCGGAAATCGCCCGCACCGTGGGCAAGTTTGTGGCGGAATTCAAGAAAGCCAGCAACGAATTTCAGGGCCAGATTCATGAGGAAATCCGCAAGTTGGAGCTGGAAGAGGCTGACCCCACCAAACATATTGGCGAGGAAGTGGCCAAGCTCGCCAGCGATGAAGACCTCTCTATCACGGGCGCCTTAAACCGCCTGACCGAGCGCATCAAGAACAACGTCCCGCAGGATTACGATGCCTGATTTAGTCGCTGAGCCGGATGAAAAACAAATAGAAAAAGAGCAGCGTGCGACGGGGGCCATGAGCCTGTTGCAGCACCTGGAAGAGCTGCGCAAACGCATCATCCTTTCCGCCGGCTCGGTGGCGGTCTGCTTTGGCGTGGGCTGGTGGCAGTCTGAACGCATCTTCAATGAGATGCGCAAGCCCATCGTGGTCGCCCTCATCAACAACAAAATGGATCCCTCGCTGTTCTTCAAGAACCCCACGGATCCCTTCAACTTGTTTCTGAAGATCGGTTTGATCGCAGGCATTTTCATGGCTTGCCCGATCATCCTCTACCAGATCTGGATGTTCATTTCCCCCGGCCTGTACAAGCGCGAAAAGAAGTTTGTTCTGCCGTTTTTGTTCATGTCGGTAGGCCTGTTTGTGACCGGAGGCGTGTTTGGCTTCAAGATCGTGTTTCCCGTGGCCCTTGACTTCCTGATCCAGCAGGGCGCCCACGCCGGCATGAAGTCGGTCATCATGGTGGACGAGTACACGGACTTGTTCCTCACCATCATGCTGGGGCTGGCTCTGATCTTTGAGTTGCCTATCGTCCTGGGCTTTGCCGGCCTGATGGGCGTGGTCAACGCCAGGTTCCTCTTCAAACACATTCGCGGCGCCGTGCTTATCTGCTTCGTCATCGCCGCCATTCTCACCCCGACCACCGACATGATGAACATGACCATCTATGCCGCGCCCATGATCCTTCTGTATATCTTGAGCATCGGCATTGTCTGGCTGGTCCACCCCAAGCAGCGGCGCAAGCGCGCAGAAAAACGCGACGAGAAACAGAAATAGATTAGACTGTTACCGGTTTTTGAGGAGCGCACGCGTGAAGGCTTGCCGGTTGTGGTCATTGCTTGCTCTAAGCTCTCTGATGGCTTTCTTGGCTGGCTGTGACCATGGCCGGACGGCGTCCGTCTCAGGTTCGGCGACGCCGGTTGTCCCGCAGGCTTCCGCCACGCCCGCGGCCGTCCATCCTGAGCCGGCCGGTCCCGCTCTGCGCATTGATTCTGTGCGCGCCTGGCAGTATGTGAAAGACATCATTGCTTTCGGCCCGCGCTGGGACGGCAGCAAAGGCCAGCAGAAGCTGGGCGAATACCTCCACAGCAAGCTGAAGAACGACCAGGTGGAAGACGATGCTTTCATCGCCGACACGCCCGCCGGCAAGATTCCCATGCGCAACATCATCGCCAAATTCCCCGGCAGCAAAGACGGCATCATCCTGCTGGGCTCGCACATTGACACCAACTACCCCTTGCGCAAGACCAGCTTCGTTGGCGCCAATGACGGCGCTGCCACCACCGCGCTGCTGCTGGCCATCGCCGACCAACTCCGCGGCAAGAAGCTGGAAGGCTACAGCGTCTGGCTGGCATTTCTTGACGGCGAAGAATCCATTCCTTCCGCCCGTCCGGGCGACCTGGGCTGGGACGACAAATTCAGCCTCTTCGGCAGCCGCCATCTCGCCCAGAAGTGGCAGCAGGACGGCACCACCAAAAAGTTCAAGGCCTTCTTGCTGGCGGACATGATCGGCGACAAGGACCTGGACATCCAGCGCGATTCCAACTCCACTCCCTGGCTTGAGGACCTGGTGCTGCAGGCGGCGCAACGTCTGGGCTATCAGTCTTACTTCTTCGACCGGACTATTGAGGTCAGCGGCGACGACCATTTGCCCTTCAAAGCCGCCGGCGTGCCCGTCGCCGACATCATTGACCTGGACTACGGCTACAATGATGCTTTCCACCACACCGTGGAAGACACTTTGGATAAGATCAGCCCCAAGAGTTTGCAGATCACCGGCGACGTGTTCCTGGAAACCATCCGCTTGCTGAACGCACGGTAATTTGAGTTTCCTCTTTTCCTTTTCACGGCTTTCATTTTTAATCGGCTGGATGAGACAACTGACTACTCTCGCCCTTCTCCTTGCGATGTCATGCTATGTGTCCGCGCAAACCCCTACGGACAAGCTGCTGCAGGAAGCGCAAGCCGCGCCCACGCTGGAGCAGAACCTGCGCGTCCTGACCGACGAAATCGGCGGACGCATTCCCGGAACTCCGGCCATGGCGCGCGCCGAGCAGTGGGGCCTGGACGCTTTCAAGGCAGCCGGCGGCGAGAACATCCACCTGGAACCGGCGCAGCTCGCGGCTTCCTGGACAGAAGGCCACACGCAGCTTGACGTCGTGAGCCCGGTGCAGTTTCACGTCCGCGCCGTGTCGCTGACCTGGACCGCGCCCTCCAGCTCTCCGCCTCTCGGCTCGCCCGTGATAGACGTTGGCTCCGGCTCAGCGCAGGACTTCCAAAAAGCCGGCAACTTGCGCGGCGCCGTCGCGCTGGTGCATTCCCACACCATGAAGACCTGGGACGACCTGTTTGAAGAATATCTGAAGCAGGGCGATCTTATTGCCGCAGCGAAGAAAGGCGGCGCCGTGGCGGTGGCGTTCATCTCCACCCGGGAACAGGACCTGCTTTATCGCCACATCGGCAGCTTTGACGACCACATCAGCAACTTCACGCAGTTCATGGTCGCGCGCGAAGATGGCGAGCGCATTGCCCGCCTTCTGGCTGCCGGCAAGAAAGTTCGGATGAAGTACTCCATCCCCAACCACGTCGGCGGGCCGGTTGTCGCGCACAATGTGATTGCCGAAATCCGCGGCCGGGAGAAGCCCAACGAGTTCGTGGTCATCGGCGCGCACCTGGATTCCTGGGAGCTGGGCACCGGCGCGCTGGACAACGGCTGCAACGCCGCGCTGGTGATAGAAGTTTTGCGGGCCATCAAAGCTTCCGGTCTGCAGCCGCGCCGCACCATTCGCTTCGCGTTGTTCACCGGCGAAGAAGAGATCAATATCGGGTCTTGGGCCTACACCCGCGCTCACCAAAATGAACTGGACAACATCGTGGCCATGCTCACCTGGGACGAAGGCACCGGCAAGACCACCGGCTTCTCCCTGGGCGGCCGCAAAGACCTGGTGGGACCCATCACGCGCATGCTGGAGCCGATTAAGCAGTTCGGCGCGAACGCTCTGACCACCGACGCCTTTGTCGGCACCGACAACATGGACTTCCTCCTGGAAGGCGTGCCAACCCTGGTCGCCAATCAGGAAGAGGCCAATTATCTGATCAACTACCACGCCGAGTCTGATACGTACGACAAGGTTGATCTGCCGCAACTGCGGAAACACATCGCCATCGCCGCGCATCTCACCTTCGCCATTGCTGACAGTCCGGAGCGACTGGGAGCGCGCCAGAGCCGTGCGGAGATCGAAGCCTTGATCGGTGAAACCCATCTCGACGACCAGATGAAGGCCTTTGGTCTTTGGGACACCTGGGCCGCTGGCAAGCGGGGCCGCACTAAATGACGAGCTAGCGCTCATCCCGGAGTAAAGGGTGGAGCTGGCGATGTCGTTGCGCTCGCTGCACTGACTGAAAGCAAGATTGCCAGCCGGACTGAATTTCTCCGTGCCTCCGTGGTGAGCGAGTCCGGCTTCTGGCCCGTGTTCATCTGCGTCAATCAGCGGTAAGATTTTTGCTTCTGGTCCTCCATGCACATTGGTTTTTGGATCATCTTTAATTCGTCGATCATCCTCCTGCTGTTCCTTGACCTGGCGGTCTTGAACCGCGGAGGCCGGGTCATGTCATTCAAGGTGGCGTTGCTCAACAGCGCCTTCTGGATTGGTCTTGCCATCGCTTTTGCCGCGTTCATCTATCTGGCGCCTTTATCTGTTCAGCAATTCATGCACCAGGAGTTGGGGCCCGGTAAGGCCTTGGAGTTTGCGACCGGCTATCTGGTAGAAGAAGCCCTCAGCGTAGACAATCTTTTTGTTTTCTTGCTGTTGTTCGCATACTTCAAAGTTCCACCTGAACAAGAGAAGACGGTGCTGTTCTGGGGCATCATCGGCGCATTGATGATGCGCGGAATATTTATCGTGGCCGGCGTGGCGCTGGTGCACCGCTTCCACGTGATCCTTTATGCCTTTGGGGCGTTCCTGGTGTACAGCGGCTTCAAACTGCTGGGCGAAGGCGAAGACGAGACCGTTGATCCTTCGCGCAACGTGGTGCTGCGCCTGGCGCGCAAGTTCCTGCCGGTGAGCGACGCCTACGAGGGAAGGAAATTCTTCGTCCGCAAGGAAGGGAAGAGTTTTGCTACGCCGCTGTTCATCGTCTTGCTGGTGGTGGAAACCACGGACGTCCTCTTCGCCACCGATTCCATCCCCGCCATTCTGGCCATCAGCCGCGACTCGTTTATCGTTTATACGTCCAACGTCTTCGCGATTCTGGGCTTGCGTTCGCTCTTTTTTGCTCTCTCCGGGCTGATGAAACTCTTTCACTACCTGAATTACGGCCTGGCGGTGGTGCTGATGTTTATAGGGGCCAAGATGCTGGTGGAGGCCATCTACCACATTCCCACATGGGCGGCGCTGTGCGTCATCGCCGGCGTGCTGGCCGTGTCAGTGCTGGCTTCCATCCTGTTTCCGAAGAAAGAAAAAGCCTAGTTCGGCAGCTCGCTCGGCATAAATGACATCAGGATCGCCACCTGTGCCGGCGTCAAACGGTCTGACTTGCGATAGTGCGGTTGCGGGCGCTTTTTGCGCACGTCGGTGGCGACGCGAGGCTGATCGTCGGAAACCAGATTCAGCTCGTTCAGCCCCCAATAGCGGGTCTGGGCAATGGCGCTGTGCTTCTGGTTCAGGTAGCCGTCTTCGGTCTGCGCGCTCAGGGAGAGCGCCTTTTCGTAGGCGTCCTCGGGAGAATCGGCAAAAATGACCCGGGTGGCCCGGTGGACCACGTTTAGCGGATTTCCTTCAATGACTTCCTCAGTCAGTTCAGCAATGTACCAGCGTGCCGAGGGGAGGTCGGCCATAATGGGTTCCTTTTCAATAGGTTACCAGGAACTCAGCCAAACGCTCCGGCCAAGGACTTCACCTGGGCAGTGGTCATTAGCGACCTGGCGTCCCTTCAACTTCGGGAATGCCCGTTACTACCTATATAGGATGGCCAAGCGCGCCAAAAAATATGGCTGACACAAAGTATTTTTCGCAGAACGGTGGGGTATTAATTAATCTTTCTAATTTGAAGAAGCCTGAAGACTGAAGAAAGTATGGCTGGATTGAGTCGCCAACCAGGCGACAAAAAACGGAAAAACTGGCCCATCCCACTCTTCTTGGAAGGCCCTCTGCTGCGAACAGCCTAACGGCCAGGGCGAGAGAACGAGCGGACCAGCGGCGAAAGGGGTTTCCTGCGGCTAGGAGCAAGAGGGAGGTTCCCGCGCGGCGTGGACGAAAGTACTGTAGTGTTTGAAAAATCCCCCTTGCGCAGCTCATTACATCGTTATACGATACTACTCACCTCGCTGGAACCTCGAGCAGCAAGGGAACTCGCTCAAGACCCAGGAGTTCCTAAGAAGCATCGCAACTCTTCCCTTTGGTTAAGCCCCGGACCGCCGGGGCTTTTTACCTCCCCGGCTGCCGCGTCATCGTCACTGCCATGCGCTTTCGCCGACTGCTGGGCGCTCAGCTTCTCCTTGTTGGCCCCGTCATCATTGGCCCCGTCGGCACCTGGAATGTTTATGCGTCTCGAATAGTGATCATGGCGTGTACGTATCTACACAGGCGGCGCGCAAACGCAAGCCTGCGTCTTCGAGTCCGCTTGCTCGCTCAGTCCACCCGATGCACCTCATGTCCGCATTTGGGACACGTCAGCTTGTTGGTCATCACCGCTTTCCGCACGCACTCCCAGCACAGATGCCAGTCATGCGTGGAGCAGTAATAGACGTTGTGCGAATGCTGCTCACCGCAAAGCGCGCATTTGAAGGTCATGGTGTCTCCTGTTCGAAAGCTTGATGAGCAGTCTCACTGCTGTTTTCAAGGAACGACCAGGACTCCCGTAGGTTGCACCAGATTGGCGAACGCTCCGGCCGGAAGCGTTATCGGCACTCCGTTCCTATCAAACGCACTCACCGTTCCGCCGCAGATGTTCGACACGTAATACTTTGGCGACGCGGCATCTCCATTGCTCACGATTGCGTCAGGCCCGTTCAAGCCCGGGAAACCACCTGCCGACGAGACTGCGGTTCCGTCCGGCGCATATACAAAGATTTGATTAACCGAGCAGCCCCCCAGACCATCGGAAGCAGCTCCAGTTATGTAAAGATTCCCGGTTAAAGGATCCCAAGACACATCGTCGGGAGAGTTAAGCCCTGCAAAAGCTCCTGCCGCAGTTTGAACCTGAGTTCCCAATTGGTCGTAAACGGTAATGGTATTGTTCCCAGCGTTCGTAACATAAATCAATCCGTTCGCAGAGTCCCATCCCAGGCCAAAAGGCGAGCTGAGATTCGAAAATGCCGTTGGGGCCAGCGTCACGAGATTACCACTTTCGTCAAATACAACAACTTGATTTGGTATCGGCTCGTTTATATAGAAGTGGTGGTTGATCGGATTAAATGTGATGTCTTCCGGATCATTGAGTCCAGCAAAAGCGTTCGGACCCAAGTCAATCAGATTGCCATCCAGATCATAAACAGTAACCGTGCTATTGCCAAGATTGGCCACATATATGTGTTTGTTTGATGCATCGTAAGCCATGCCATCAGGGGTGCTCAATCCTGGGAACGAGCCGGTAACTCGTATGATGCTTCCCTGTGAGTTATATACCGTAATGACGTTTGCGGAAGAATCTGCCACATAAACCCGGCCGCCAGGGTCCCCAGGGGAGGGTGGGAACAGAGCCTGAAGGACGGTGCAGCTTTCCGATAGTATGTTTGCCGGATCGGTCGGGTCTTGCAGGACGAATATCTGGCCGAGTATATCCGCTGCCGCGCCTCCCAGAAAGCGCTCCGTGAGCTGCGTTGCGATGAATTGGAGGCATTCCGTGGCCAAATCAGCCGTGGTTGCTGCGTTCTCTAGTGCACCCGCGCATATGGCGGCTCCGAGCCCCGTTTCTGGAAGTAGACAAGAAACCACCGTTATCCCAGTTCCAACACAACTCAAGATATCCTTGAACTTTCCAACCGCATTGATTGCATTGCAGGCCTGATTGATCAAATTGCTCGGCTGGATATTCAAGCCATTCTGTGTGTAAGTCTGCTGACAAGCCACAGAGACGGTTGTGGTAAGAGCTGCGTCGGTATAGCAGCTGTCAGGAATGGTGAAGGGATTGGTCGATGATGGCAATCCGCTAGTGCCGATGCTGAAGGGCTGAAAATTGTTTAGAAACGCAGCCTGCGCGGTTGCGCCAATTCGAGCTGCCGACGATGCGCTACGCGCAGCCGCTCCCGTGGTTAGATTCTGAAACTCTATGTTCACCGCGGCCGTTTGGCGACCGCTTGTTACAGTGATGGCCACTGCTTGCGTGGGATCAATGGCCGCCGGTGGAGTTATGCCCGCAATTAGTCCCCCGTTTGAATCCGTAAAGCCTGCGAGGGGTGATACGGTGCCGGCAGATGCGCCTAAGGCTACCGGTAAACCGACCACTGGTTTCCCAGTCGGGTCGAGCGCGACGGCATTCAATATCCAGGGTCCAGCTGCCGCTCCAGAAGCTGCTGGAGTCGCGAACAAAGAAAGAGAAGCTACGAAGACAACGGATAGTGGTACGTTCCCAGAAGTTCCGCCCCCTGCTGCAGAATTGGAGACCGATATCTGCAAAGTGCCGGGAGCTGCAAAGAGAGAGCCGGGGACTGAAGCCAGAAGCTGAGTCGACGAATTGAAGGTTGTTCCCACCTTGCTCCCATTCACGAGCACACTTGAGTTGGACAGAAATCCCGCCCCGTTCACGGTAATAGCAGTGTCAGCCGAACCGGATGACACCACCGCAGGTGAAATGCTTGCAACTGCAACTGGTGTTGGTGTTGGTATGGGCGTCGGTGTGGGTGTTGGCAGAAACGCGTTACTGCCTCCTCCGCTGCAACCGACTATCGCCATACTTGCGAGAGCCGTAATGAGCGCAGCCAAAAATACTGATGATGACCTTGAATTCATGCGACACGTCCTTAAGCAGGTCTAAGGCAATCACTAGAGTTGGGTACCAAAGTACACTTGCCTATATCGCCCGAAAGGGCTATGCTGCACAAGTGGCAGAAGCTGGCGGAAGCTGACTTTTACTGACACCCCCTTATTTCGGCCTCGGCGCCAACCGCTGCAAGTCCACTCGGTCCCTAACTTAAAACCTATAAGGTTTCGCAAGATGCCAGAGAACCACTCTGCCCGCGGCCGGCTCGACTCCTGGAAGGAGATCGCCGACTACCTCAAGCGCGATGTCCGCACGGCCATCCGTTGGGGTAAAGAGAGAGGCTTGCCCGTTCATCGCGTACCAGGAGGGAAGCGCCAGGCGGTTTTCGCTTATCCCCATGAAATTGATGCCTGGCTGGGCAGCCAGAAAGACGCCAGCTCTGTATTGGCAGATGATGATTCAGGGCAAAATGGAAAACAAGGCGCAGAGCCAATCCCGGCACAAGGCGCCTTCCATGCAAGAACGCAGAATGGAGACCGGGGTGGCGCGGCAAAGGACGCGGGAATGCCAGGGTCTGGTCCAGCTTTGCGCGATCTTGAGAACCGCAAAGCGCCTGCGACTGCTGCTGTCTCTTTGTCCCCGGGGGCCGAAGGTAAGGCAGCAACGTGGCGGCCGTTCAAGGGTACGCAGCGGAAGGTAGCGGCGGGAATCGTTTTAATGCTCGCGGTGGCTTGGGCAGTACTTGTGACTCGGCCAAGCGCTTCCGCTTCGCTTCGTCCGGTCAAGATTCACAAGCTAACCGACGACGGACATCCCAAGGTAGGGCTACGGACGGATGGCAAAACGATCTATTTCATCCAAGCCGAAGGCGCTCGCGGCGTCCTAATGTCTATGCCTGCAGCCGGGGGCCCAACTCGCCCGCTGTTGACTCCATTTCCAAATGTCACGCTTCATGATCTTTCAACGGACGGCAAGAGCCTCCTGATGAGCACCGAAGAGGGCATCATGATTGATGGCCCGCTGTGGGAGATATCCGCGCTCGGTGGTACTCCGAATCGCGTAAGTGAGAACTCCTGCGTTGATGCCCAATGGTCGCCCGACAAGAACAAGATTGCTTGTTCCGGCAGGACGGCCATTACGTTAATGAATGCCGACGGCTCCCATGCCCACGCCATCGCGCCTTTTACCGCGTCTCCGGGCAAGCTGTTGTGGAGCCCGGACGGCACGCGCCTGCGCTTCAATGTGGAAGAATCCGGGCCCTACGCGCATTCAACGTGGGAGATTGATGTCAAGCCGGACGGGACAACAACGCAGCCGCAAAGGCTCCCCATGGGGCCCGGCTGTTGCATAGACTGGGCGTGGACCCGTGATGGCAAAAGGTTTGTGTACATTGAGGGCGATTCCAGCAACAATTCACACCTGATGGTGCAGGGGGAATCGTCTGGCCAAGCGAAGGAGTTGCCGGTGGACATCGGCACCATCTCGTCGCTCACTCCGGCGGCTCTGCCAGATACCCTGTACGTGACCATCACGGGCACTCCTCGCGGTGAAGTACTCAAGCTGGATAGGAAACAAGGGACTTCACAGACCTTTCTTCCGGGTCTGTCAGCGACGTTTGTGAGTTTTTCCCCGGACGGGCAGTGGATTACCTACACCGACATGGAAGGCGCTTCCTTTTGGCGCAGCCGAGCTGACGGGACCGAACCCTTGCTGCTAGCCAAGGCCCCGTGGGAGGTGGAGCTGTCTTCCTGGTCGCCCGATGGAAAGCGCGTCGCCTTTATGGGCAGGACGCCAGGCAAGCCGTGGCGGATTTACCTGGTCGGCCGCGATGGCGGGCCTATCGAACAAGCCTCTGAAGGCGAAGACAACCAGGGTGCGCCAAGCTGGTCGCCGGACGGCAACCATCTTGTTTATGGCAACGTAGTTTGCGAAAAGACCGAGAACTGCTGGATCCGGCGGTTGAATCTGGCGACGCGCACGGCCGAGATCGTGCACGGTTCCAACGGCATGCGCACCGCTCGCTGGTCTCCTGACGGCAAATACATCGCCGCGCTTCGCGTTCACGCGCACGAGCTTCTGATCTTCGATCGTCGAACGGAGCAATGGAGAACTTTGGCTGGCTCTGTCAACGGGGACAATATTAGTTGGTCCAGTAATTCGCAATTTGTTTATGTGGACAACCCGCGGGACAAGAAGGCGGTGGTTGAGCGCATACGCATTCGCGACGGGCAACGCGTTCCTGTGGTGAGCCTGGGGCCGCTGGAGAAAATAACCGGTCAGCTCGGCCCGTGGTTCGGCCTGACGCCAGACGGCTCGCTCATCCTCTCTCATCTGCTCAGCACAAGCGAAATCTACGAACTCAAGTGGACCAACCGATAGCCGAATCCGGGGATCGGGTGATTGAGCACATCAAGTCAGGCTGCTGATCAGCGCTGACGCAACTTTCAAGTCCTTTTTATCTCCCCGGCTCCAGCCTCAGCTCATGCTCCTTCGCCGACTGCACGGCCGCGTCTGTGAATGCCAAGGTGAAAGTCTTGTTGTTGTACCAGGCGTCCCAGTGGTCCATATTGTGTGGACTAAACGGCTGGCCGGATTCGCCCAGCACAATGTTGAAAGTGGACGCGTCCAGGTTGGAAAAATCTACGGTCATCCGCTCCGATGGTCCAAAGCCCCGGCCGACCTGTTTGATCGTATAGCCCCCGCCGGATTGCGGCTTCATGCCCGGCCCGGCGATGCCAGCGTGGCCGTGCAGTATGGGCAAGCCGCTGAACACCGGGTGGCTGATCACCACCGGATACACGTCGCCGTACTTCCACGAGTGCAGATCGGCGGGCGCATCTTTGAGCGCCTTCTCCACCGCGGCGGTGAGCAGGTCATCAAAGTTGGCGTAGCCCGGAGGCAGCCAGCGTGCGGGTTGCTCGCGGACAATGTTTTCCAGGGCCACAGCGGATTGTGACCATTCGTAGTTCTCGGCATCGTTGCCCAGCTTGGGCTCCAGCAGCATCTCCCACAGCGCGCGGCGGGCGCGCACTTCGATGGTTGGCGCAGCATAGTCGGCCAGCATGCGGCCGTCCCAGCCGTCCATTTCTTTGGCGGCCTGCCTAGCGCGCTCCGTGGCCTTGGAGCTGTGCGCAATCGCGTAAGTAAACTTCTCGGCAAAGAAGCGGTCGTAGTCTGACGTGACGTCCGTCTGGATGGCCAGCATGTCAGCGGGCGAAAACTTTTTGCCCGACTTCAGCAGTTGATAAATATGCTCGGCGCGATACGGCGGGAACCACTGCGTCGCCAGTTGAAACGGGTAGCCCTCCGGCGTGATCTTGGAGTTGGCCGTGGCGATGATTCCTGAAGGCGGATTGTACAGGTTCGGCAACTTGTCGAAAGGTAGGTAACCGATCCAGTCATGCTTGCCGTCAGCGCCATTGACCGGCACCGTTCCATCGCCTGCGGCGCGCAGCGGCACAAAGCCCATGGGCTGATAGCCGATGTTGCCGTCCACGTCGGCATACACCACGTTCTGTGACGGCGTCGCGAACACGGACAGCGCTTTGCGGAACTGCTCCCAGTTCTGCGCCGAATCAAGATCAAACAGCGGCACATTGATGGCCTGCGAATCGTAGATCAGCCAGCCCAGAGCGATCTGTCGCGTCTCACCGCGCAGCAGACTCGTGATAATCGGCCCGTGGCGCGTTACCACCACATCAAAGCCAACGTCAGGCTGGCCCTTTACGTGGATGATCTGGTGGTCAATCTCGGGTTTCTGCCATCCGGTAGGTGTTTGATACTCGCCCGCGGCATTAAAGTTTTCGATGAACAGGTCCTGCACGTCAGGATTGAGATTGGTAAAGCCCCACGCGATGCGCTGGTTGTGGCCCACGCTGATGAACGGCAGGCCGGGAAGGGAGAAGCCTTCCATGTTGAAGTCGCCGGAGTGCAGCTGGAGCTCATACCACACACCGGGAACGCGGTGGGGAAGATGCATGTCATTCGACAGCAGCGGCTTGCCGGACACGGTATGCGCGCCGGAAACCACCCAGTTGTTCGATCCCGGCACGCAGGCTTCGCATTCGGCCTCTTCTTGAAACCCTTCTTGGAAGCCGGGAGCAGTTGCGCGGTCCCCAAGCGCGATTGCGCGATCTGCGAGCGAAGCAGGCGAAGACGAACGGCTATGTTGTGCGGGCGCCTTTTCTTTGTCACTCTTTTTCTTTTCAATCTGGACTGGACTTGCCGAAGTGTTTGCGACGCTGCCCGCTTCGCTGGCTGGCGGATGGTCGCGCTTGGAACTCGGTGGATAGAGGTCAGCCATCAGCTCCGGCGAAAGCTTCGCGCCGATCTTCTCCCGCCAGTACTCGGTCGTGTATTGCGGGTTGAGCAGTTGGCTCATGCCGATCCCGATCAGCAGCGAGTCCGCCGGCGACCACGCGCGCGGCTTGTAGCCCAGCAGGTGGAACTCCATGGGCAAATTGTCCTGGTGCTGGGCGATGTAGGCGTTCACGCCTTTTGCATACGCCTCAAAGAACACGCGGTCGCGGGTCGTAAGCTGAGCGGCAACGCGCTCGGCCACCGTGCGCAGACGCATGATGCGCTGCTGCTTGTCGTAATCCACCCAGGTCTGGCGCGGGCGCGCGGCAACGCCTGGCCGCGGCGCAGGCTGCGCGGGGCCGCTGCTGGCAGGGAAGATCTCGGCCATCTCGCCGCCTACCGCCCGGCGCGTCAGGTCCATCTGCCACAGGCGGTCTTGCGCCGTCACGTAGCCTTGCGCGAAGAACAGGTCGGGAAGGTTCGCCGCCGTCAGGTGCGGGACACCGTGCGCGTCGCGAATCACGGAGACCGGCGCCTGCAATCCCGCCAACTGGATGGTGCCGTCAAGTTGCGCCAGAGAACGCCGCGCCGTGCTGTAAAACCAGAAAAAGGCCAGTGTGGCGGCGATGATCGCCAGCAAAACGATCCAAAGTAGGACCTTGAAAGTCAGTCCCAGAAGGCTTCGGCGGGCAACGGGTGCAGCAACAGTGGTTGTGGCCATGGGTTGCGATTGTAAGGGAAGGCCGCCGACCACGACAATCAGGAACGCGGCTCATCTCTGCTGGGGATGGATTCGCTTGGCCGCGGCTCATGCTTGCGGCTCCTGAAGAGCACTACAAGAAACGTTACAACGCCGACTGCAAACCCGGCTGGAATGCCAAAGATGAAGGTTGCCAGGCCGGCCATCGTTTCGTCTGGATGGAGAGTAACCAACAAAATACCGCCGGGAATCCAGACAATGACAAAGGTGATAAAGAAAGCCAGCACGGCAGCGATTGTGGCCTTGCCCCAACTCAACTGGGCCTCCTCATTATTACATGCAGCAATCATCGCACGGGATTTCTCGTTCCTCGCCTCGCTCCCGCAAGGTTTTTGCCATGAGGCTGGAAGGCCCGAGTATAATGAAAATGAATTTCAATTTCATTTGGCCGGTGACACGTATTTCCCGGCTTCGCACTCATGCTGCAGAAGAGAATTGACGATCATGCTCCGCCCACGCGCGAATCCATGCGCGAGGCGCAGGAGATTTTCTACAAACACCTGAAGCGCGTCGGCCTCAAGCACACCGACCAGCGTGACACCATCCTGGGCACCTTCCTGGAGACTCGGGACCATCTTTCCACCGACGAACTGTTCCGCCTGGTGCGCAAGAAGGACTCCAAGATCGGCTTCACCACCGTCTATCGCACGCTCAAACTGCTGGCCGAATGCGGACTGGCCAGCATGGTGCCGTTCCCTGACGGGATGACCCGCTACGAACACCAGTTCAACCGCCGCAGCCATCACCACATGGTGTGCACCGAGTGTGGCGCGTCAGTGGAGTTTTTCTCGCCGGAAGTCACGCGCATCGAAGAGGAGATCGGCCGCAAATACCACTTTGACGCCACCCGGCACAACTTCCAGATCTACGGCGTCTGCGAAGATTGCCGCAAGAAGTCCAACCGGCGCCCGGCTTAGCCTGACCCCTGCATTCGCTGGGATGAAGCCGATGAAGCTAAAGCTCGCCTCTCGTTACAATGTTTCCGTGGCCATTTTGCGCCCATACCAGCCGCAGGATTTCACCCGCCTTCTGGAAATTGACCAGTCCTGCTTCGTGGAAGGCATTGCCTACACGGAAGAAGAGATCCGTTATTTCCTGGCGATGCCCGGCGCCAGCGCCTTGGTAGCGGAAGACGCAGAAGACGCGGAAGGCCCAGGGCAGATTCTGGGATTCATCATCGCTGACCGCTTTCGCCCGCGACGCACCTCGCCCTACATGGGCCGCATCATCACCATTGACGTGTTACCGCAGGCGCAAGGCAGCGGCGTGGGAGCGCTACTGATGGCCGGGGCGGAAGCTCAATTGAAGCAAGGCGAATGTGATCTTGTTTGCCTTGAAGTCGCCGTGGACAACCCACGCGCCATCCGTTTCTACAAGAAACATGGATATACCGTCTTGAAGACCTTGCCGCGTTATTACCTGGATTCGATTGACGGTCTTTTGATGGTCAAGAAGTTGTAACGGACTTAGGACTTCGCCGCAGCAAATACCTAGGCGTCCTTTCTTAAGTTGTTCTAAGAATTCGACTTTTCCGCTATGACCAAAAGTCATGCGGATGCACAGCTGGGCAGTGATATTGTAGGGTCAAGTGAATTCCTTGGTAGAGGCTCCTAGCAGTGCAACAAGGAAAGATCCAAGAAGCGGGTGACCCACGGTCCGGCCTGCGTGAACAAGCCGTTAGTGATAGTTCAGATGTTGCTCTGCGAAAGAGCGAGGCCCTATTTCGCGCGCTGATCGAGAACAGCTCAGACGCTGTCGCATTGCTCGATGCCAGCTTGAATGTTCTTTACGCCTCGCCTGCAGCCGACCGGCTCCTCGGGCATTCTCCCGGCGAAATCAAGCAAGGTTTTGACTTATGTCACCCGCAGGACCATGAAAAAATGGCGGGCATGTTGAAGGAATGTGTAGGCAACCCAGGAAGGGCCGTTCATGGCGTCCTTCGCATGCGCCACAAAGACGGTTCCTGGAAATGCGTAGAAGGCACTCTGACCAACCTGCTGGATGATCCGAATGTAGCCGGCATTGTTGGTTACGGCCGCGATATCACAGAAAGAGTCCACGCCCAGGAAGCGTTGCGCGCCTCCGAAGAGAAATTCAAGCGTGCTTTTGGCTCCAGTCCCGACGCCTTGACCATCACAACTGTGGCCGGAGGGCTGTACCTGGAGATCAACGAAGCTTTCGAGCGGCTCAGCGGTCACACCCGCGCCGACGTGATTGGCAAATCAGCGGGGCAGATCGGTGTTTGGGCCGATCCTGAAGACCGTGTCCGTATTCTGGACGAATTGAGAAAGAACGGCTGTGTCCAGAGTATGGAAACCACCTTCCGCAGAAAAGACGGAACAATTTTCCCGGCCCAGATGTCGGCGGAGCTCATTGAAATGGACGGAATCCAGTGCATGCTCGCCATCTCGCGGGACGTCACTGCCCTTAAACAGGCCGAGCAGGACTTGCGGAGCTCCGAAGAGCAATATCGTTCGACGATTCAGCAGGCCCCGTATGGCATTTGTCGGACGGTCCCTGAAGGGCGCATGACCATGGTCAATTCTGCGCTGGTCAAGCTACTGGGCTACACCACGGCCGAGGAAGTCCTGGCGCTGAATCTGGCCAGGGACGTTTATCGCGACCCCAAAGACCGGGAGCAGTTGATGGCCATGGCCCACGGTCGTACCCCTCCGGATTGGCCGTTCTCGACCGTATGGAAACGAAAAGACGGGGCTGACATCAACGTCCAGCTGGCTGGACGGGTCATCCTGGACGAGCGCAAGCAGCCGCGTGAATTTGAAGTATTTGTGGAAGACGTGACCAAGCAGCAGGCCCTGGAAAGCCAACTCCGGATGGTGCAGAAGATGGAGGCCGTGGGCCAGCTTGCCGGGGGTGTCGCCCACGATTTCAACAACCTGGTGATGATCATAGGCAGCCGGGCCGCGATGATCCTGGACGCCGCGGGCGACCAGAAACATGTGGTAGCTCAGGCCGAAGAAATTGTCCGCGGCACGCGCCGCGCGGCGGTCCTGATCAAGCAGTTGCTGGCCTTTAGCCGCAAGCAGGTGCTGCAACCGAGCGTAGTGAACCTGAACCTGATCCTGGCAGAGATGGAGAAGGTTCTGCCCCGGCTCATCGGAGAGAACATTGAGATCAGTATCACAGCCTCACCCTTGATCGGTAAGGTCAAGGTGGACCGCGGCCAGTTTGAGCAAGTCGTGATGAATTTAGCCATCAATGCACGGGATGCCATGCCGGAAGGCGGCAAGCTGGTGATTGAAACCAGTGCCGTAGAGCTGGGAGAGGACTTTGTGTCCGCTCATCCTAACGCCCAGGCCGGAAGCTACGTGTTGCTTGCGGTCAAAGATAGCGGCGCTGGCATGGACCAGGACACCTTGGCGCGCATTTTTGAGCCGTTTTTCACCACGAAAGGGCGCGGCCGCGGCACTGGACTGGGGCTGGCCATGGTTTACGGCATTGTGGAGCAAAGCGGCGGGTTTATTTCTGTGTGCAGCGCTCCGGGCCAGGGAACCACCTTCAGTATTTATCTCCCCGTCGTGGCGGAAACCAGCCAGGTTGTCCAGTCCGAAGAGGTATTGCCGGAGCCGCCAGGCGGCACGGAGGCCATCCTGGTGGTGGAAGATGAAGATGCTCTGCGCACGGTGTGCGCCGGAGCTCTTCGCTCCAGGGGATACAAGGTTTGGGAGGCCGCCAACGGCGCCGAAGCCCTCAAGATCTGCAACGCGAAACCTGACGCCATTCAACTTCTGCTAACGGACGTGATCATGCCGGGCATGAGTGGCGCCGAACTGTCCCGACAGGCGAAAGCCTTGCACCCGAACATGCGCACCATTTTCATGTCCGGTTACAGTGGCACGGCCGTGGATTCAACTACACTCCAGGCCCCGGATGCTTATTTGCACAAACCTTTTGACATGGCCAGGCTGGCCCGGCAGGTCCGGACAACGCTGGACTACCGCTCCTGACCAGCAACCGCCCGCTTTTTCCCGCGTGCTAGAATCCTCAGTCTTTGGCCCCCTGACTTATGGCATCGGAAAAAGCGCATGGCGCGCTCAGAATCGCGATTGACAGCGGCGGAACCTTTACCGACTGTGTATGGCTGCACGATGCCGGCTCGTCGCGTGGACGCGTGGTGTTGCGCGTGCTGAAGGTTTTCTCCACGCCCGCCGATCCATCGCAAGCCATCGCCAGCGCGGTGCAGACCATCGCCGCGGAAAGTCCTCAGGTCACCATTCTGCACGGCACCACCGTGGGCACCAACACGTTGCTGCAGCGCAAAGGCGCGCGCGTGGCTTTTGTGACCACCGCGGGTTTTGAAGATTCAGTGGAGATCGGGCGGCAGAACCGTCCGCAGCTCTATAACTTTTTCTTTGAAAAGGACCCGCCACTGGCCGCCGCGGACATGCGTTTTGGCGTGGACGAACGCACCGCCGCCGACGGCAAAGTGCTGCGCTACCCAAAGACTGAAACCCTGATGCAATTGGCCAGTCGGATCAGGGCGCAGAAAGCGCAGTCCATCGCGTTGTCGCTGCTGTTTTCGTTTGCCAATCCGGAGAACGAACGAGCCGTGGCCCGCGAGCTGAGCGGGCTGGGAATACCGGTCTCCGTCTCGCACCAGATTCTGCCGGAGTTTCGCGAATACGAACGCGCCAGCACCGTACTGGTGAACGCTTATCTCCAGCCGGTGATGCAGCGTTACCTGGAGAGTCTGGAGCAGCGCCTGAGCGAACCCGGCGTGGCTCGCAGCGAGTACACGCACCGGGGCCAGCAGGCGGCGCGAAGAAATCCCGCGCGCATTTTCGTCATGCAATCCAGCGGCGGCATCACCGCCCTGACCACGGCGGCAGCGCAGCCCGTGCGGACGGTGCTCTCCGGACCTGCCGGAGGCGTGGTCGGTGCATCCGCCGTAGCGCGACGCAGCGGTTTCGAGCGCATCATCACCTTTGACATGGGCGGCACGTCCACCGACGTTGCGCTGGTGGACGGCCAGCCTTCCACCACCAATGAAGCTGACGTCGCCGGTGTGCCGGTGCGCGTCCCCGTGCTGGACATACACACCGTGGGCGCAGGCGGCGGCTCGCTGGCGCGCTTTGATGCTGGAGGAGCGCTGCGAGTAGGACCGGAATCCGCCGGCGCCGATCCCGGCCCCATCTGCTACGGACGAGGCGAGCGCCCCACCGTGACCGACGCCAATCTGCTTCTTGGCCGCTTGCCCGCCGGCCAATTCCTGTGCGGCGACTTCCAGCTCGATCTGCCGCGCACACAAAAGATTGTTCAGCACTGGCTCAAAGACACCGGCAGCCGGCTTTCTGTCGAAGACTTTTCCGCCGGCGTGGTGCGCGTGGTGAATGCCAACATGGAGAAAGCCATTCGCGTGGTGTCCATTGAGCGCGGCCACGATCCTCGCCAGTTCGCGCTGGTCGCTTTCGGCGGCGCCGGCGCCATGCACGCCTGCGAGCTCGCCGCATCGCTGCGTATTCCCAAAGTGGTTGTGCCGGCGCATCCCGGAGCCCTCTCCGCCTTGGGCATCTTGATCAGCGACGTGGTGAAAGACCATTCGCGGACGGTGCTGTTGCGCGTCCGCGAACTTCCCGCCCGCCAGTTGGAACAGATTTTCTCTGAGCTGCAGCGCGACGTGGCCGCCGAACTCAGCAAAGAAGACTGGCAGGGAAGCGCGATTTACGAGCAAAGCGTGGACGTGCGTTATCACGGACAAGGATACGAAATCAATCTCCCTTTCGGCGACGACCTGCTGCATCGCTTCCACGCCGAACACCAGCGCCGCTACGGCCACAGCGACCCGGCGCGCGAAATGGAGATCGTCACCGTGCGCCTGCGGGCGCGGGTAAGCTCTCCGGAGAAACTGGAGTCCATGCAGATCGAGTCCGGCGTGGGCAAGCTGGAGCAGGGAACGGCGGCGGTGTGGTTCGCGGGCAAGCGGATCAAAACAAAAATCTGGCCGCGAAATCTTCTCAAACCTGGCCGTCTCTACCGCGGCCCGGCGATCATCACCGAATACAGTGCAACGACCGTGGTGCCGCCGGAGATGGCGTTCCACGCGGACAAGGCGGGCAGTGTGATCATTGACGTTGGCTCCCAAGCCGTGCGCCGCAGCCAAAAGTAAGCTCAGGCCCGCTTGGCTGCCAGTCAATTATTTTGCGTGGCTCGCAACTCCATCAGCAAGCCCGGGTTCCAACTCCCAGGCCGACAAGGCCCAACAACCTCCTGTTGAAGGTGAAGTAAAGAGGCGCTCCACACGGGCGCCTTTTTTTGTCGCTGCGCTCCAAACCGCCGGCGATTGGATCAAGCTGAAGATCTTCATGCACTCGTTCGAGAGGTCCTTCGACTCCGCTACGCTTCGCTCAGGATTTCGGCTGGCGGCTCGGACGCCGCCAGAACGCCTCAAGCTCGGCGCGCAAGCCGGCCTCGCCACCACGAACCGGGCAGATGCAAGATTGGCGCGGCCAGCAAAAAGGCGTTACAGTGTTCAGGCTACGAGGGAAATACCTTGGCCGCGAGCCCGGCGGGCGCGGCGAGCGGCCCGCAACAGGCGCGGAAAAAACTCAGGTGAAGGAAAATCCGTAAGCGGTTTGGAGCGAAGCGACAAGAATAATGAAAGTTGCCATCCAAGGCGAGCGCGGAGCATTCAGCCACCAGGCTGCGCTTAAGCTGCTCCCCAAAGCGCAGGTGCTGGCGTGCAGCCGGTCCATTGAAGTCTTTGATGCCCTCGATTCGGGACGCGCCGGCGCCGCTGTCATCCCCGTGGAGAATACTCTGGCCGGCCCGGTGGGCGAGCACCTTGATCTTCTGCTGGAGCGCGATGTGTTCATCCACCGCGAGGTGCGGCTACGGATTGAGCACAACCTGATCGCTGCGCGGGGCGTTAAGCTGAAAGACATTCGGCAGGTGCTTTCACATCCAGTGGCGCTGGACCAGTGCCGCAACTTTTTCCGTCGCCACAACCGAATTTCGGCCGTCCCGTTTTATGACACCGCGGGCGCCGTCAAGCACGTGGTCGCCCAGGAACTGCGCGACGTGGCGGGGATCGCCAGCCGCCAGGCCGCCAAAGAGTATGGCGGCAAGATCCTGATGTCCGGCCTGGAAGATAATAAACAGAACGTCACCCGCTTTTTCCTCATCCTAAAGAAGAGGAAAGTTTCTGCCGACGCGGATACCACGTCGCTGGTATTTTCCTTGAAAAACGTGGCTGGGGCGCTCTTCAAGGCATTGAGCGTATTTGCTTTACGCGATTTGGACTTGAGCAAGATTGAGTCGCGGCCGGTACGCGGAAAGCCCTGGGAGTACTGCTTTTTCGTGGACGTCACGCGTGGCGACGACCAGCCTATGCGGTTGGCCCTGCGCCATCTTGAAGAAATTGCAGGGTTTGTTAAGGTCCTGGGCATTTACCCGCGGGCCCGATGAGAAGGGGATCGCAGTCATTGCACGTGGTCCACGGTTTTGACAGGACAGGTCGCCGACATCCACGGCTGGGCCGGGACGGGTCGCCGTGATCGGTAATACGGGCTAATATCAGGTGCCTGAAGGGTTTTCGCCAGAGTCGGGCCAGTTAGTACCAACGGTAATTTGCTGCTTTTAAGTAAATTGACTAGAATCCGCCCGGTTACAGGGAAGTCCCGGCAGAACAGCGGCTTGCATCCTTTTTGGGTACCCATTCATCAATATGTGAGTCTGTTATTATCAAGGATTAACTTATGGCCATAGACGACATCCGCGAAGAAGTCATACCCATCGCATCCGCCTCTGACGAGCTGCCGGCGGAACTTCAGAAATCCAGCGTCCCGGTTCTGCCGGTACGCGACACGGTCCTGTTTCCCCATGCGGTCCTGCCGCTGACCGTGGGGCGTGAAAGCTCCATCCAACTAATCAATTCGTTGGGAGAAGAAAAGACCATCCTGGTGGTGGCGCAGCGCGAAGCCCGTGTTGACAGCCCGCAGCCCGCCGACCTATACAGCATTGGCACCCTGGCCACCGTTCACAAAGTGGTCAAGATGCCCAACCAGAGTCTGTTTGTATTCACGGAAGGGTTGCGCCGCGGCAAGCTGGGCGAATTCAACCAGCTCACGCCTTTCATGCGCGCCAGCGTTGACCTGCTGGATGACACAGAGCCGGAAGAGTCGCCGGAAATCGAAGCGCTGCAGCGCAACGTCCTTACGTTGTTCCAGCAGATTGTGGCCGGATCGCCCACGCTGTCCGACGAACTGCAGACCGTGGCCATCAACATTGAAGAGCCCGGACGCCTGGTGGATTTTGTTGCGTCGTCGCTGCCGTTCCTCTCCACCAAAGACAAGCAGGAGATCCTGGAGACGGCGGAAGTCACCAAGCGTTTGCAGGCCATCAACCATCACTTGGCGAAAGAGCTGGAAGTCCAGCAACTGCGCAACAAGATCCAGACGGAAGTCCAGGACCAAGTGCAGCAGTCGCAGCGCGAGTACTACCTGCGCGAGCAGATGAAGGCCATCCAGAAGGAACTGGGCGAGCAGGACGAAACTCAGCGTGACGTGGAAGAGCTGCGCCAGAAGATTGAAGCCGCCGGCATGCCCGACGAAGTGAAGAAAGAGTCTTTGAAGGAACTCACGCGTCTGGCGCGCATGTCACCCATGGCCGCCGACTATTCGGTCACCCGCAATTACATTGAGTGGCTGGCCGTGCTGCCCTGGGCCAAGTCCAGCGGCGTGGTGGTGGACATCGGCAAGGCCCATGAAGTCCTGGACGCCGACCACTACGATCTGCAGAAAGTCAAAGACCGCATTCTCGATTATCTTTCCGTGCGCCGGCTCAAGCCCGGCATGAAAGGGCCGATTCTGTGCTTCGTCGGGCCTCCGGGCGTGGGTAAGACGTCACTGGGCCGCTCGATCGCGCGCGCGCTGGAGCGGAAGTTTGTGCGCCTCTCGCTGGGCGGCGTGCACGATGAAGCTGAAATTCGCGGCCATCGCCGTACCTACATCGGCGCGTTGCCGGGACAGATCATTCAGGGCATTCGCCGCGCGGAGACCAACGATCCGGTGTTCGTCCTGGACGAAGTGGACAAGCTCGGCCGCGACTTCCGCGGTGATCCTTCGTCGGCGCTGCTGGAAACGCTCGACCCGGAGCAGAACTCCACGTTCCGTGACAACTATCTGGACGTGCCGTTTGATTTGTCCAAAGTGCTGTTCATCTGCACCGCCAACATGCTGGACACCATTCCGGAGCCGCTGCGGGACCGCATGGAGATCATTGAACTCCAGGGCTACACCGAAGACGATAAGTACCACATCGCCGAGCGCTACCTGGTGCCCAAGCAGATCGAAGAGAACGGCCTGACCAAGGAGCAGATTGAAATTCCGGAAGACGCCGTCCGTTTCGTGATCCGGCATTACACGCGTGAAGCCGGCGTGCGCAATCTGGAGCGCAACCTGGGCACGCTGTGCCGCAAGCAGGCGCGGCGCATCGCGGAAAAGAAGGCGGAGAAGCTGGTCGTCACACCGGAAGTAGTGCAGGAGTTTCTGGGCGGAATCAAGATCCGCATTGATACTGAGATCGCCGAGCGCACCAAGCGCCCCGGCGTGGCGGTTGGACTGGCGTGGACGCCGTCAGGCGGCGACATCCTGTTCATCGAAGCCAACAAGATGAAAGGCAAGGGCGGCTTCACCATGACCGGACAAATCGGCCAGGTCATGCAGGAATCTATGCAAGCTGCGCTGACCTGGGTGCGGTCGAACGCCGTGCGGCTGGGAATTTCAGAAGACTTTTTCAAGGACCATGATATTCACATCCACGTGCCGGCGGGCGCCATTCCCAAGGACGGTCCTTCCGCGGGCGTGACCATGGCGACGGCGCTGGTTTCGTTGCTGACCGATCGCCGGGTGCGTCCGCTGACCGGCATGACGGGCGAGATCACGCTTAGCGGCAACGTGCTTCCCATCGGCGGCGTGAAGGAAAAGTTCCTCGCGGCCAAGCGTGCCGGCGTGAAAGACATACTTTTCCCCGCGGAAAACCGTATGAACGTGGAGGAAGACCTGACGCCCGAGCAACTGGAAGGCGTGAACATCCACTATGTCAGCATGATTGACGACGTTCTGGAGATCGCACTGCCCAGTTCCAAGCAGCAGGAGCGCCAGGATGCGGAAACCCGGGAGCAGGTGCTAAGCAACGTCTAAGAACAAATCGCGCATGATTCAAAGGGGCCCGGCTTGTTTGCCAAGGCCCCTTTTGCTTTGGATCCCCGCGCTAGCTGTCGCGAATCACGTCGCAAACTGCCGCGTGGAGAGTTCTTACGATGCGGCCTTCACACGACCTGCTGACGGGAGCTTTTCGTGGATGGTTTTTGTCCAGGTGCCGTCCGGATACCCGGTTCCGCTGGGTGGTTTGCCCTTGATGGGCCGGGTCTTGATATCGTACGAAAAGGTATAAAGCATCGCGCCTTGCTTGTGGCCTTGTGAGGGCTCCCATTGGCAAAGCTTAATCACGTCCGCCAAGGGCGTGAAGTTGTTGCTGGCAGGCTGCGGCGGTCCCATGCAACTGATGCCGATGGCCAGCTTCTCCGGACCTCCAATGGCCTTAGCATATTGATTGAAGAGTTGGATGGTGGTGTCGAAGCCCGGATATCCGGTGTAGTCCATGGTCGTCAGGTAATCGAGCGAATCGGCAAACTGCCCGAGGAAATTCAACATGCCTGTCCATGCGCTGTACACAGGGGCCGTCATCAGCGTCCCGCTGCCCAGGGTAGAGCGCAGTTGCTTGACCACGGTGATCAGCGTTGGACTCTGGAACGGCGGTTCGAAATCAATGTCAATTCCGTCAACGCCCCATTCCGTGATGGCGTTCTGCACGGTCTGCGCAAAACTCGATGGGTCCTTAATGGCGGCGAACTGCTGGGAGTTGATGGAAAGAAGGACCTTGGTGCCTTGAGCACGAACGGTTTTGATCCATCCCTGGATGGTCGCTGCCGAGTTTTGTTGGGTAAGGAAATTGAAGTCAAGTTGATCATCGCTGGTAATTCCAACGAAGGCCAGGGGAGCCACGTCAACGTAGGCGGGCATTTGATTCAAAGTAGGGGAATGACCGGGACCAGTAGGTTCCTGCCCGATCCAGTAGCTGGTGAACTGTTCAGGATTCATGGTCTTGCTCCGTTCTCCACTCGCCGTTGCGGCAAATGGAACTGCATCGGTGGTCAAGTATAGTCTTTGCGCAAGCCGGGGAATGAAGTCCAGCGAAGCAAAAAATTACCTTAGTAGGCTGCACCGTCCGGTAGTATCCAGACAAAAAAATCCGGAGTGGCTGCGACGACCACTCCGGACCAAGTATTACTGCGTTGTAGCTTTGCTTTGTCTGGACAATTGGATGTACGCGTCGCCCGCGCGGTTCACATAAATATTCAAGTCAACAAAACTTAACTTTTGGTCAGCGGGCTACCCAGGAGCCTCGCCCAATACTCAAGACGCCCAGATTCCATGGTTTCCGGTATGCTTAAGTACGCCATGCGCATACGGGTGCTGCTCTTCGGGCAGCTTCAAGACATTGCCGGAACAAAAGAAGCCCAGCTCGACCTGCCCGCCGGAGCCACGGTAGCCTCGGTGATGTCCCACTACGGGCAGCAATTTCCCAAGTTTCAGGCGCTGGCCGGCTCGGTTGCCTGTTCGGTGAACCAGGAGTATGCAGCCAGTTCCGCCGCGCTCAAAGACGGCGACGAAGTCGGCCTGTTGCCTCCGGTCAGCGGCGGCCAGGGCGCTTCCGAAACGGGGACTGGGGAAGAGGTGCGCGAACTGCGTACCGACCATTGTTCCATCGTCCGCGAGCCGATTGATCTCCAAGCCATCCAGGAAGAGCTTGCGGCCCCGGATGATGGCGCGGCCATCTTCTTTGCCGGCGTGGTCCGCAACAACACCCGCGGAAGGCGTACTTTGTACCTCGACTACCAGTCCTATGAGTCTATGGCCATCAATGAGATGGAAAAGCTTTCTCATGTAGCACTTGAACGGTTTAAGGTGCGCGATGTACGCCTGGCCCACCGCCTGGGGCGGCTGGAAATCGGGGAAACCAGTGTGCTGATCGGCGTAGCGTCGGCGCACCGGGCTGCGGCGTTTGAAGCCTGCCGCTGGCTGATAGATACCTTGAAAAAGACCGTCCCCATCTGGAAGAAGGAGTACTTTGAGGATGGCGCCGTGTGGGCGGACGGCGAGCCTTTCCCCGAGGAAATTCGCAAAGGGAAATAACCTTTGGCGGCAATTTGCATCTAACGAATCCTAGAATCCAATCCATATGAACGCTGACAAAGCGGGAGCTGCAGTAAAGCAGTTCAAGTTGACGTGGTGCGTGGTGTGGCTGCTGGCCGGTCTGGCCCACGCGCAAGCGCCGGGTCCTGCCAGCACGCCGCCCGAACCGCCTCGTCCTGCGGCCTCGCCGGCGCCCAAAGCCCCCAACCATGGACCCTCCTTCCGCGTGAACGTGCGCTTGGTGAACGTGTTTACCACGGTCACCGACGCCCACGGCACTCCCATCGCCGACTTGAGTAAAGACGATTTTCGCGTACTCGAAGACGGCATCCCGCAAAGTATCAACGTCTTCGACCGGGAATCCGAACTGCCGCTTAACATCGTCCTGGCCGTGGACACCAGCCAGAGCACGGTGCGCGACTTCAAGCTGGAAGTGGCGTCCGCGCGCAAGTTCGCGCGTTCTATCATGCGTCCCGTGGACCGCTTGTCGCTGTTCCAGGTGACCGAGAACGTTGACCAGGTCACCCGGGGATTCACGGCCGACCTGCGAGAGATTGAGCGCGCCATTGACCATCTGGAAATCGGCGCTGGGACTTCGCTCTATGACGCCATTTTCCTGGCGTCTGATGTGCTCATCAACCGCGAGGGACGCAAAGTTCTGGTGCTGATTACCGACGGCGGCGATACCACCAGCAAGTCCGACTACAATCGCGCGCTCAAGCGGGCCCAGCAAGCGGAAGCCATTGTCTACAGCATCATTGTGGTGCCGGTGGAAGCCGACGCCGGCCGCAACACCGGCGGCGAGCACGCTCTCATCCAGATTTCGCATGACACCGGCGGCAAATACTTCTACGCGGAAAGTATGGCCAAGCTGGACGAGGCGTTCCGCCAGGTCAGCAAGGAACTGCGCACGCAATACCTGATCGCCTACTATCCCAATCGCCAGGTGGCCGATTCGCCCTTCCGCCGCATCCAGGTCCAGGTGAACAAGCCAGGCGCCGACGGCAAGACGTATCAGGTGCGCCATCGCGCCGGCTACTACACTGCACCGGCCCGGTAAACGCGCCGGGGTCTCACTTCCAAGTGAAGATGGTGAATGAGGTTTCCACCAGCATTTCATAGCTGAATGGTTCGCCATTCTTGCGCGCCGGTTGAAAGCGCCATCGCCGGACTGCTTTGACCGATTGCTCTCCCAGATCAGGTTGGACAGCCTCCAGCAAGCAGGCGCGTTTCACACTGCCGTCTGCGCCGACCTGAATGAGCACGCGGGCCCCTCCATTGACGTGCGCTTTGCGAGATATCTCACCGTACTCGGGCTCCGGCGTATACACGTGCTTGGGAAATGTTATGTCTTTTGGCGGGGGATTCGGCGGCGTCCCGGTACATGGCTCGCCGGTAGTGGTGTCCACCGGCTTTTCCACCCGCATGACCATGGGCTGCGGAAGGCCTGGAGGCGGGCCGGAGGTCTTAGGCGGACGTGCGGGTACATCTTTGCTTTTGCTATCAGCCAAAAGGAATACTGACCAGTCGCTTACTTTCCCCGGATGTCCGGCCTTGTCTACGGCCCAAACTCGCCAACTTCCTGACCGGCCGGCAGGCATCGAATAAGAGTACGGGCTGTCTACCATCCAGGCGGAGTGCGTGACCCGGCTGGTTTCAGAACACCAGCGGCCGTGGTCGCAGCAGCTGAAGCAATCAATTTCGACTCCGTAGGTCGCAGCGCCATCCACCGGCGCCCATTCCAGCCGCACAAAGTTGCCCGCGGAAGCCGGCACTTGCGCATTGTTGACCGGAGCTTTCTGCTGCGGCGGCGGCAGCGGTTCGGCCTTGCTGGGGTCTGTACTCTGTGCGCTCGCGCCAACACTGCCGGCAGTCAAGACCAAGAACAGCGTTGTCAACAGACGATTCATGGCTTTCACCTTTGCTGGATCGGGCATTTTAACTGCTGGATCGGGCATTTTATCGCACTTTCAAATCGTCTTTGCATCGGCGGCGAAGGGTGCCGTCCGGCGGCGCGCTGCAGTCCCCCGAGTCCAGCATCGCTGGCCGATTACTCAAGTACAGCATCTATCTGAGTGCTGAATGCTGATTGCTGAATGCTGTTTTTGCGTTACAATCTCGGCATGCCTTTCCGTCCGCCTTCACCTGGTTTTTCCGCCAAGAAACCGGCCAAAACGCCGCCCCCCGACGATACCGGCATGGAGCCCGCGTACCTGAAAGCTCTGGGCGAAAAACAAACGCCGGTGGCGGTGAAGCTGCTGTCCGGCGAGCAGTTCTACGGCTGGATCGAGTACTACGACGTGGCCATGGTCCGCCTCACCCGCGATGACGGCCCCAATTTGTTCATCTTCAAGCATGAAATCATGTTCATTGCGGAAGATAACGGGCGCCGCGCCCGCTGATGCCCCAGCCGTCCCACGACTTTTTGCCACCCATGCAGGAACTGGCGCGCGAAGCCGGCGCGCTGCTGATGTCGTTTTTCGGCAAAGTCTCCATCGAGTACAAAGGCGAAGCCGACCTGGTGACCAAAGCTGACCGCGCTGCGGAAAAGCTGATCGTCGAGCGCATCCGCAAGCAGTGGCCGCACCACGACCTGCTGGGCGAAGAAGGCAGCCGCACCGAAACCGGTAGCGACTATCGCTGGTACATTGATCCCCTTGACGGCACCACCAACTTTGCCCACGGCTACCCGGTATTCTGCGTCTCGCTGGGACTGGACTACAAAGGTGAACGCATCGCCGGCGTGATCTTTGATCCCTGTCGCGACGAAATGTTCGCCGCGGAGAAGGGAAGCGGTGCGCAGCTGATTTCAGGACGTCCCGGTACGCCAGTTCCCAGTGGTCAGCTTTCCGGTGAACGACTGCCTAGTGATCAGCTTTCCGGCGGGCCAACTCCCGGCGGGCAGCTTGAAGCCCGCGCCATCCGCGTTTCCCCGACCGCGCATCTGGTGGAAAGCCTGATCGCCACCGGCTTTCCCAGCTACAAGCGCCATAAAAACCCCAACATTCACTTCTACCATCAGCTTACGCTGCGTTCTCACGGGGTGCGCCGCGCGGGCTCGGCCGCGCTGGACCTTTGCTACGTCGCCTGCGGACGCTATGACGCGTTCTGGGAATTCAACCTGAATCCCTGGGACACCGCCGCGGGCGTGCTGATCGTCCAGGAAGCCGGCGGCGCGGTGACCAACTTTTCCGGCGGGCCGTTCACGATTGACAGCCAGCAAGTCCTGGCCAGCAATACTTTGCTCCACGACGAACTGCTCAAGGAATTTGCCGCGATCTTTGCCGGCCGGGTGGAAGGCTTGCCTAGTGTGGAGGAGTACCAGCGGTCGCGGTGACCGCTGGAAGAAACTTACCGCGGGTCTTCGCGGATGAGCGCGGATCAAGACGCAAAACCTAACGTAGAGACGTAGCACCGCTACGTCTCCGGTTACGGCGATCCCTCCGCCTCTACTTCTTCCTCTCCCGTACGTGGTCTATATCTTCGCGCCCAGCGCCTCCAGCATGGCCTTCACGTCCTCGACGTGGCCGCCTTGGGGCGCGAGTTCGAGATACTTCTTCAGCGCTTCCACCGTCCCCGGTGGCACAACGTACTTGCTCTGCGCGTCGAGCTTGCCGCTGCCATAGAGCGCCGAGCCTCGGATGAAGTAAGCGTCAGCCTTGGTAGGATCGGCGGCGATGGCTTTGGCGCAGGCCGCAGCCGCCTCGTCCATCTTGCCGGCGTTGTACTGCGTGGCGCAGAGGTTGAAGTACGCGGTGCCGGGATTCGGACTCAGCGCCGCCGCCTTCTCATACGCGGCCAGGGCCTGGTCGGTCTTGCGCATCTTGAGATAGCAGTTGCCTTGGTTGGTGAGCATCTGGCCCACAACTGCCTTGATTCGGGCGGGATCGTCTTTAGGGCCGGCGCCGGCCTGCGCCACCTGAATGCCTTTGTCGTAGGTGTGGACCGCGTCTTCGTACTGCCCCAGGTTGAGCTGCGCTTCTCCCAGGCCGGAGTAGTAATCGTACCGGTCGGGCCGCAGTTCGATGAGTTGCTTGAAGCCGCTGGCTGCGTCCGCCCAGTTCTTGGCCTGCACGGCCGCGTTCGTCTGGGTGATGATGGCATTTTCCTTGAGCGCCGTTTCCCGCTGGGCCTTGAGGGCGTCAAGCTGTTCCTGGCTTGGCTTAGGCGCTTCCTGCGGCACAGTTCTCAGGTCCACGTTGAAAACCATTCCCGAGGGGTTCAGCCCTACGGTAAAAGATTTGCGGCTGAAAAGTAGCTCGCCCGTCCCGCTGATGATGGAGACGTCGTACAAGCCGTCAGGAAAGCCGACGCCGAAATAATCGCCGTTCTTTTCGGTCTTCATCTTGAAAGTCTTGTGCGTCGCAGTGTTGGTGTACGTCACTATAACGCTGGCCAGGGGCTTGCCGTCCCGGCCGATTACCTTGCCGCTGACTTTGGCCAACTGCGTTTGCGCAGACGCGTAACTTGTCAGGAACAATAGCGCTGCGACGGCCAGCAGGATTGAATGCTTTTTCATGGTTCGGCGAATCCTCTCTTCTTAGTGCAATTTAGTGCGATGGAATCCCCGGCTCGGCGAGCACCAGGGGCTTGCGAATCAGCATACGCGAATCTGACTCTAAACGTGGTTCTTAACCAGGCTTTGATCCGCAGCAACCGTCTTTAGCTGCCGCCTTTATTTCTTCGCGGGACTGTCTTCTTGTTGAAGCGACTCGTCCTGTAGTTCTTTCAACGCCTGCTGGGCATCTTTGGAATTGGGATTCACCTTAAGCGCCTGCTGGTACAGGGAAATCGCCTTGTTCTGCTGGTGCAGCATCATGTAGGCGTCGCCCAGCAGGACCATAGCTTCATCATCGTCCGGCCGCGCCGCCACGTCGGCTTCCAAAATCTCAATGGCCTTGGGATAGTTTCTTTCCTGAAAGGCCAGCTCCGCCCGGTAGAGCCGCCCCTGGCCACCGTTACGGACTGACAATTCGTGTCCGGCTGCAACCAGGATCCCCGCGGTCACCAGGATCGTGGCCAGTTGCAGCAGTTTGTGATTGCGGGCGAATGCTCCCAGCGGCAATCCGATGATCAGTCCGGTCACAAAGCCACCCAGGTGGCACATGTTGTCAGTATTGGGGGAATTCATCCCCATCACCAGACTGAAGACGATGAACAGGCCAACCGAGCCCAGCAAAGATCGCCGCTGTTTTTCGCGGACAGGCAATTCTCCGAACTTCAAGCCGGCCACAATGGCCCCAGCGATGCCGAAGAGCGCTCCGGAAGCCCCCACCTCAAGCCGGTCCGGCGCATAGCCGATGCTGAGCAGCGCTCCACCCACGCCGGTGAGCATGTAAATCAGGAATGTCTGCCATTTGCCGAACAGGCGCTCGGAGAGCGGTCCTAGAAACCACAGGGCCCACATGTTCATTCCGATGTGGATCAAACCGCTGTGCAAAAACCCGGCGGTCACCAGCCTCCAGTATTCGCCGCCGGTGGTAAGCGGGCCAAAGTTTCCGCCCCATCGGATCAGCGCCAGCCCGCTGGGCGAAAACATTCCCACACCAGATACCACCATGGCCACGTACACCGCCAGGTTGATGGCCAGCAGAATGCAGGTCGCCGGATAGTCGCGCAGCGTGCCGGTGGTCAGCATGCTGCGCGCGCGGCTGGTAGCGCGTCCGGCGCAGCGGTCGCACAGGACCGGCGCCACTCCTTCTTCGTTTACGACGAGTTCAGCGCCGCATTTCAGGCATTTGGGCATGATGAGTACTGGGATAAGAAGTAAATCAAAGTTTATGGTTTGTCCAACGGTTTGCCGATCCTATTTTGTTGAAGCAGGGGCCTTTTGGGCCTGCTCAAGTTTGTTGGCGAGGTCGGTTTCGCGCTGGGCTTCTGCGGTGCTTCCTTGCGCCAGCAGAACGGCCGCCAGTTCGCGATGCGCCTCCGCGTCCTGGGCATTCCTGATGATGGATGCGCGCAGGGCGACCTCGGCCTCGTCCAGCTTGCCAGTGGCGTGTAACGCGCGGCCAAAATATTTGTAGCCTTCAGCGTCGGCTGGCTTGCCGGAAAGCCACTTCTTGAACAGCGGAATGGCCAATTCCGGCTTGCTTTGTTCAACGTAGGCCTCGGCCAGAAGGACTTGACCAAAGGCGTCATCCGGTTCGGCAGCCACATACTTCTGCAAATGAGCAACGGCCGTTCCGGCATCGTGGTGTTCCAGCGCATCGGCGCCCTTAAAAAGGTCGGCGGCGTAGCCGCTGATTTTGGCTACGGGGAAGTACAGCAGGAACAGGCACACAGCACCCGCAACCATCACCTTGATCTGCGAGGGCAAGCGCTCCGCCTTCGGCACACTGACGGAACGTGCGAAGAAAAAGCCCACACCCAGCCCGGTAATGAGCCCGCCCAGATGGCCCATGTTGTCAATGTGGCTCAACAGGCCAAAAACAAGATTGAGCAACGTGAACTTGACCACCGAGCCCAGCAGCGCCCGGACGCTTTCCGGCGACAGGTTCAGCTTGCCAAAATAAAGCACCGGGATCAGCACCCCGGCGATGCCGAAGACCGCGCCGGATGCGCCGGCGCTCACCACCAGAGGATGCCAGCTCAAACTCAGCAGGCTGGACCCCACGGCGGTCAAAAAATAAACACCGGCCACTGCCGTTTTACCCAGCAACTTTTCGGCAAGCTGGCCCAGGTTCCACAGGCACCACATGTTCATCCCCAAATGGAAGATGCCGAAGTGCAGGAACGCCGACGTGATCAAGCGCCAATACTGTCCGCCCAGCGTGTACGGGCCAAAATCCGCGCCCCACTGGATCATCTGTTCGGTAGTCGGTTCAAATGGAGAAATGCCTTTGACAACCATCGCCAGATACACCGCCACATTCACAGCGATCAGCAGGTTGGTCGCGGTGAGCCAGGCGTACTTGCTGGCTGCTTGCGGCCGGGCAGCAAAGGTTGCGAATTGATCGGGCGGAAGCTGTCCCGGCTCTGCTGACGCCTGCCGGGCGCGGCAATCCTTGCAGTAGGGCGATGGCTCGCCAAACGAAAACGCTGGCAGCTTTGCGCCGCATTGAATGCAATTAGCCAAGACTCTGGGAACCTCAATCTTTGGAGGAGCGAACTCTATTGTAAGGCAATGCGATAGTTTGTCTTGGCCTCAGGCAAAGTGGCACGGGACTTGTTAAAATCATCGTGTGGAACCGTCATTATTAACGCGCGCCATTGTCAAGCGCCCTGACAAAGTACGTCTGCAGGGCCGCATCCTTTTCTTGACTGAAGACCCGGAACTGATTCGCCGCCAACTCAACGGCGAGGACCTGCCCTGGGACACCCAGAATCCGCGGAACAATCCCAAGCTGCGGGACGACATCTCCACCGACGAGATCACCCCCGCGCACATCTGCTTCTTCTTCGACGAGACCTTGGGCGAGTTTCCCTACACCGGCCTCAAGTGCGGCAATGAAGTGCCTATCAAGCGCGGCGACGTGAAAAAAGGCGGCTTTGTGGCCGCCGTCAGCGGCAAGCGCCGAGGCAAAGGCTCCAGCCGGGAGCAATCGCCTTATGCCGAGTTGTGTGCCGGCATCAAGCTGGTGGTCGCGGAAAATATTGAGCGCATTTACAAACAGAACTGCCAGAACCTGGGCGTGCTGACGACCACCGACTTCGGCCTGATTGACAAGATCCGAGCCGGGGAAGAGGTTCCCCTGTCCAAGTTCACTGAAGGCGAAGACGACATTACGCGCCAGGTGATCGAGTACGGCGGATTGTTCCCGTTCAACGTGGCGCGGATGCAGGGCAAAGTTTTTCTGCCGCCCATCCAGACCGCCAAGCGGCCCATGACCATCGCCGAGAAAATCTTTGCCCGCCACATGCTCAACGCCCAGAACGAACCCGGCGTGCCGTTCGTCACGCCCGGCGATTCCGGCTTTGCCCGCACCGATCTTCGTTTCAGCCACGAGTACGTCACGCCCATGGCGGCCATCTTCTTTGAGCATTTCGTCGGCAAGGACGCCAAGGTCAACGATCCTTCCACCATCCTTTTCTTCCGCGACCACCTGACCTTTTTGGACGAGGTGATTTCAGAAGAGAAAAAGAAGATGGGCCTGCTTGACCTGGCCGGACAACTCAAGCTGAAGCAGGAGGACTTCGCCAAGAAGCAGGGAATCCGCCTGCACGGCGAACTCAAAGACCGCAAAGGGTCGGAAGGCATCTGCCACTCGATCGTCGCCGAAACGTATGCGCTGCCGGGGCAGCTCAACGTGGGCTCGGATTCGCACACCCCGCATGTAGGCGCCGTGGGCTGCGTGGCCTTCGGGATCGGCACCACGGACGTGTTCAATTCTTGGATCACCAAAGACGTTCGCGTAAAGGTGCCCGAGTCGGTCAAAGTGGTCGTTCGCGGCAAGCGCAAGCCCAACGTCACGGCGAAAGATTTCATCCTGCTGCTGCTGAGCATGGAATACATTCGCAGCGGCAAGGCCTTGGCCAAAGTCATGGAGTACTGCGGCGAAGCCATTGAAGAACTCAGCGTGGACGAGCGCGCCACCATGACCAACATGGCGGCAGAGATTGGCGGGTTTACCGGCATCGTGGCGCCGGACCGCAAGACCGTGGACTTCCTCATGGAGCGTCGCGGTATGTCGCTGGCGGAGGCCAGCAAATATTGCCAGGGCCTGTTCAGCGATCCTGACGCCCACTACGCCCACGTGATCGAGGTCAATGCGGAAGACATTACTCCCATGGTGGCCACGCCGGGCGATCCCGGCAACGGCAAGTACGTCCGCGAGCTGAACACGCCGGTGCCGGTGGAGATCGCTTACGGCGGCACCTGCACCGCCGGCAAAAACGCTGACATGGATATGTACGCCCAGGTGCTTTCCGACGCTCTCAAGCAGGGCAGGCACGTGGCCGAATCCTGCAAGTTTTACATTCAGTTTGGCTCGCAAGAGACGCGAGATTATTGCCTTCGCAAAGGCTATCTGGACGTCTTCAAACAGGCCGGAGCCATCGTGATTGAGCCCAGTTGCGGCGCCTGCATCAATGCAGGTCCGGGCGTTTCCACCCGCGCCGATCAGGTGGTCATCAGCGCCCAGAACCGCAACTTCCCTGGTCGCAGCGGTCCCGGACAGATGTACTTGGCCAGCCCGTACACCGTGGCTGCCAGCGCCGTGGCCGGACACATTGTGGAATATGAGCCGCAGCGCGAGTTGGTTGGGGCGTAAGAGAAGCAACTAGCATTGATCAAATGGCAGTTGGCCGGATTAGAAGAACCTGCGTCTCCTGAATGGTGCAAAAATCGTACTGCGACAAAGCGGGTGGGCCCCACCGTCAACTCCTCCATTTCCCGAACAAAACCCAGGGTAATTGCTGATTGCTAATTGCGGTTTTGCTGGCATAAAATTAACTGTTGCTCCGAAAAATCTGGCGGAGCCCCCGATCGTATGGCATATGTGATTGCAGAGCCCTGCATAGGGACCAAGAGAGCGGCCTGCACCCGGCAGAAGGAGTTGCGTCGCAACCATTTGCTGACTAGAATCGTTCGTTACTTATTCAGTCCGATTGACTTCACGGAGAACACGACCCTTATGGCATATGTAATTGCTGAGCCTTGCATTGGAACCAAGGACGCGGCCTGCGTGGATGCCTGTCCTGTAGACTGCATCCACCCCAAGAAAGATGAATCGCAGTTCGAAAGCACCGACATGTTGTTCATTGACCCGGTGGAATGTATTGACTGCGGCGCCTGCGTCCCGGTCTGCCCGGTTTCGGCGATCTTCGCCCAGGACGACCTGCCGGAAAAGTGGAAAGCCTACACCGAGAAGAACGCCAAGTACTACGGGCGGTAACAGGCCGGCGAACTTTAGCGACGCGCAGCCGCCAAGCTGCGCGTTTTCTTTTGCGCCATTATCTTTCTCCTGGCCGGCTTGCCGATGGCTGTATTCTTGGTGTGAATGCCCAAGCAGTCTGAAGCCCTGGTTCTGCGCACATATCCGTTCCACGAAGCGGACCTGCTGGTCACGCTGTTCACCCGCGCGGAAGGCAAGGTGCGGGGCGTGGCCAAGTCTGCCAAGCGGTCCAAACGTCGCTTTGGCGGTGCGCTGGAGCCGCTGACCTACGTGGTCGCGCACTGGGAAGACAAGGAAAAGCAGGAACTGGCGCGGCTCGACTCTTGCGACATCATTGCCTCTCCGCTGGCCAGTGAGGTGAGTTATCCGCGGCTGGTGGCGCTCAGCTACGTGGCCGAAGTCATTGACCAGCTTCTCCCCGACCGCGAGCCCAATGACGACATCTTTCGCCTGGCGCTGTCGGTGGTCGGACAGATTCGTGGCGACTCCGTGTGGATGCCGCTGACTTACTTCGACTTGTGGATCGTCCGCCTGATCGGCCTGCTGCCCGACCTCACGCAGTGTTCTGCGTGCGGCGACGTTCTCAATGGCCACCGGGCGTACTTCCATCCCCTGGCGGATGGCTTGCTTTGTTCGCGCGACAAGCGTTTGGCCAGCACGGAAATCTCCGCCGACTCGCGCTCCGTGGCCGCGGAAATGTTCCGCGCTCCGGTAGAGAGCTTTGCCGCAGCGGCGTGGCCCCGGCGTCGCGGCGCTGATCTGCGCAAATTCCTGGCCCAGCGCATTGAACATCACATTGAAAAAAAGCTGGTCACCGCTGCCATGCTGGAACGATTGGACTGACCTTCGCCGGCGCGAGAATCAGCCTATTGTGCGGTCGCGGAAGCCTAAAGTAACGAGCGGGCGCAGTTTCTGATTGTTTTGCCGCCACGGGCCCGATAGACTGCGGTTAATCCTTTCCCCCAAAGCTTTTCAGCCCGTAGGAGGCATCATGAAGCGTGCGGTATCACTCTGGCTCGTGTGCACTTTTTTCTCTGTCTTCTTGCCGGCCCAAGCAACGACGCAGCCTTCCGGGACCGCAGCAACCACCGCCTCGGCTGCGCAGGACCCCGCGCCTCGCGCCTGGAAGCGTTACCGCTACGAGGCTGACGGGTTTTCCACGGAGTTTCCTGCTGAACCGAAATCAACGCCCAACGACGATAAGTCGGGAACGCGCTACTTCACCTCCATCGAGAACGACAACATCGCCTATTTCGCTGAAGTGGCGCAGCTTCCCGCCGATCTCGACAAGACCCCGCAGGCGATTTTCGAAGACTATGCCAAGGGCTCGGCCGGGGCCACCAAGTCAGAGATCAAGTCTCAGAAACCAATTTCTTTCCATGGAAACACGGGCTCAGAGTTTTTGTTGGAGAATGACACCATGTTTCTGCGCTTCCGGCTGATTTTGGTGGGGAAGAAACTCTACCAACTGCTGGTGGTGGCGACCAAGGAGCTGATGCCCGGCGCGGAAGCCGATCGCTTCCTGGACGCCTTCCAACTCATCAAATAGCTGTGACCACAGGAGTGCCTATGCCCGGGGCCTGCACTTGCTCAGAAACCGGACGCGCGTTTGCGACGGAAGAAGAAGCCCGCGCCAGCGAAGCACGCTTTCGGGAAATCCAGGCGGAGTGCGATGCCGGACGCGTCCCCGAACTTCGCCCCGGCGACGTGATCTACGTCGAGACCGAGCTCTACCTGGGCCATGGCCGCGATGATTTTCGCGGCGGTCTGGCCGAAGTCCTGGAAATGCGCGCAAACGTTAGCGCCGGCAAGCCCACGCCATTTGTCTGCATCAAGCAGCAGCCCGATTCCTGGCAGAACTGGGCTTATTTGGCGGCAGAGCAGCAAAAGCTGCGCGCGGAGTTCGGCAAGAACTGGTCCTATCCCGATCCCGATAATCGCCCGGAATTTAACGACTGGTAAGTCCGGCGCCTTCTCCACCACCACAGGCTGAACACCACCGCTTCCGCAAACATGACGGTAATGATGGCTATGGCAAACCCGCCGACGAACGCCGGGAATCGATCATATTTCACAAACAAAACCCAGCCGTACCCCGAAGACAGCGCGCAGGCCATCAGGATCATCAAGATGCCTGCCCAGCGCTTGGTCGCCGACGACAAGCTCATGTCAGAGGGCAGCGGTTGCGATGGCGCCTTCCTGAACCATATCGCGTACCAGACCACCAAGACGGTCATTCCCAGGAGGGTGCTGCCGTGTTGCAGCACGCTGAAGATGGAGCGTCCGAAAAAGATTTGCGGGAGGACTACGGTCTGCAGGAAGTCGAATCGCTGGACGAACCATCCGCCGCTGTGGGTGAACGAATCCCACAGCAAATGCGTGAGCGTGCCGGCCAGCATGGACGCCACAATGAGCAGCAGACGAGGCAGCGGCGTGAACGGGAACGGCCCGGCAAAGGCCATAAGCTTCTCCGCGTGACGCGCCGGCGCCAGGCTGATTAAAGGCAGCTTCAGGAAGCGATGGAAAATCCACAGGACCAAAAGTCCGGCCGGCAAGCAGAAGAGAAAGACGCCGGGCAGGGAATGGCTGGCTTCGGCGTCCGGACCCATGTAGATGAAGTAGTGGAAGTCCGGGGCCATGCTGCCCACCACCAGCGCGGAAAGAACCAGCCACTTGCGCAGCGGCAGAACGGCGGCAGGATGAGCAAGAGTGAAGGGCAAAATCGAGTATAGCGTATTACGCCCACGCCGCACTGAGCGCCGCCAGACGCGGGCAAGCGCGCCTTTTCTGATAAATTATGTAGTTCAGACCATGTCCAACTCCAGCGTCCCCACATATCAGGAACTGATTCTCAGCCTTCAGCAATTCTGGGCGGAGAGCGGCTGCGTGCTGCAGCAGCCTTATGACACTGAAGTCGGCGCAGGCACCATGTCCCCGGAGACTTTTCTGCGCGCGCTGGGGCCCAAGCCGTACAAAGTCGCGTACGTGCAGCCTTCGCGCCGTCCCGCCGACGGCCGTTACGGCGACAATCCCAACCGCCTTTACAAGCACATGCAGATGCAGGTGATCGTGAAGCCTCCGCCGGAGGACGTGCAGGAGCTGTATCTGCGCTCGCTGGGCAAGCTGGGCATTGATCTGAGCAAGCATGACATCAAGTTTGAGGAAGACAACTGGGAGTCGCCGACCCTGGGCGCATGGGGCGTGGGCTGGCAGGTGATGCTCGACGGTCTGGAGATCACGCAGTTCACTTACTTCCAGCAGTGCGGCGGCATTGACCTTGACCCCATCTGCGCCGAACTGACGTACGGACTGGAGCGCATCGCCGCGTTTCTGCAGGACGTGGACAGCATTTACGACATCGTGTGGGCGCGCGATCCCAAGACGGGAGCGGCGGTCACGTATCGCGATGTGCGCTTTCAAGATGAGTTGCAGCTATCGGTTTACAACTTTGAGGTGGCCGAAGTCGCGAATGCCTGGAAGCACTTGGAGCTGTACGAGAGCGAGTGCCAGGCACGCATTAATGACTTCAACAAACTTGCAGCGAACAAAGCTGCCACGCAGTCTGAGAAAGACCGCTTTCCGCTGCTCGCCACTTATGAGCTTTGCTTGAAATGCTCCCATCTGTTCAACATCCTGGACGCCCGCGGCGCCATCTCAGTCACCGAGCGTGTGGGCGTGATCGCCCGCATACGACAACTGGCAGTCGGCCTGGCCAAAGCATATCTGGCGCAGCAGAGTTCTTCCACACAGCAGAAAGAAGGAGCGGCCTAAGATGCCTGACTTCCTTCTGGAAATTGGTTGCGAAGAGATTCCCGCGCGCATGTTGGACGCCGCTTGCAAAGAGCTGGCGCAGCGCCTTCTGGGTGCGATGGTCAAAGAATCTCTGCTGCAACAGAGCACGCAACCCGCGTACCACAGCGACATGCCTGCGGTCATATTTAGTTCCTTTGCGACGCCCCGCCGCCTTGCCCTGGTATTGCCGGGCGTGCTGGCGTCGCAACCGGACGTGACTGAGCAGATCACTGGACCTTCAACCAAGGTTGCATTTAAGGACGGCCATCCAACCCCGGCAGCGGAAGCGTTCGCCAAGAAGGCGGGGGTTGAAGTTTCCAAGCTGGAAAAGATCACCAACCCGAAAGGCGAGTATCTGGCCGCAACCATCACCAAGAAGGGACGGCCTGCGGCTGAAGTGCTGGCGGAAGCTCTGCCGAAGGAGATTGCTGCAGTTTATTGGGCCAAGAATATGTACTGGCGCGCGGGCAAGCCGGAACGCTTTGTGCGACCCATCCGCTGGATCGTCGCGATGCTTGATGGCCAGGTGGTCCCGCTGGAGTTCGGCGGAGTCAAGGCCGGCAATCAGTCTCGCGGCCACCGGATTCTGGGGCCGGCGACGCTTTCCATCGCTTCGCCCACCCAATACGTCGAAAGCCTGCGCAACGCCCACGTGATGGCCAGCCCGGCGGAGCGCGAACAGCGCATCCGCAAAGCCCTGGACGCCGCCGCGCGCACCGTTTCCGGCATACGCTGGCGCGAAGACGCCGCGTTGCTCAGCACCGTTGTCAATCTCACGGAATGGCCTTCGGCGATTCTGGGAAATTTTGATCAGCAGTATCTTGCGCTGCCGGAAGAAGTTCTGGTGACCGTGATGCGCGACCACCAGAAATACTTCGCCGTGGAAGATGCCTCCGGCAAGCTGGCTCCGCATTTTCTGGCTGTACTGAACACGGATGGCGACCCCGACGGCCTCATCGCGCATGGTAATGAGCGCGTACTGCGCGCACGCTTCAACGACGCGCGCTTTTTCTGGGACACCGATCAGAAGACGCCGCTTCGAGATCGCGTGAACCTGCTAAAAGCCGTAACCTTCCAGAAGGATTTGGGCAGCTATTTCGACAAAGCAGAGCGCATTGTGAATCTGGGAGAGAGGCTGTGTCCCTTGCTGCAGCGGGCTGGATTGAAAGTCGACGCCAGTGCGGTTCAGCAGGCAGCCTGGTTTGCAAAAACGGACCTGACCGCCGAACTCGTCAAGGAATTCACCGAGCTGCAGGGAATCATCGGCGGACTCTACGCTAAGACACAAAGCCTCCCACAATCCGTCGCCGACGCCATTTATGACCAGTACAAGCCTGCGTCCATGGAAGATTCCGTCCCTCGGACGTTGGAAGGCGCAGTGCTCTCCATCGCCGACAAGGCTGACTCCATTGCCGGAATGTTTGCGCTGGGTCTGGTGCCTTCGGGGTCGAAGGATCCATTTGCGTTGCGGAGGCAGGCCAACGGGATTGTGAAGATCCTTGCAGAACACAAGTTATCGGTTCGATTGGGAATATTGATAGCTGATTCGCTGGAAGGCTACGAAGACAGTGAAGCCAGAAAAAACTTCAAGTTCCCGAGCCAGATTAAGGAGATAGGGGAGCGACTAGAAGCCAAGTGGAAGCCGGTGGCACCCAACGTCCGACAGGATCTCGCATCTATCCGGTTCCTGATTTCTCAATTTTTCAGAGAACGATTGGAATTCTATCTCCGGGATGTCCTTCACTTCAGATATGACGTTGTAAGTGCCGTCGTACAAGGGGCATACGACCGTGGAGACGATGAGGTTCCGGACCTGATTGAAAGGTCGAAAGCGGTTGCTGAAATTTGTACGTCGACTGAGTTTGAATCTCTATTCATAGCGTTCAAGAGAGTCAAGAATATCATTCGTCAGGCTCAGGAGAAGGGCTTCGCTATTGCGGAGCTTCAGCCAGAAGAGAAATTTGATTCTGAAGCTGAAGTCGCGATATGGAAGGAGTTCCGGCGCCTGGCATCTTCCTTTTTGCCGTTGCGAAAGCAGCGAAGATATCTGGATGCGTTTCGGGAATTGGCCAAGGTGAGGGAACCGGTGGACCGTTTCTTCGACTCTGTCATGGTAATGGTGGATGATTCGGACGTACGGGCAAAACGGCTCGGTCTTCTAAACTACTTGCTCGCTACCTTCAATACAATTGCCGATCTTTCAGAACTCGCACCTGAATCCAAATGAATGGAATTGTCACCTAACCGGTTCGACCGCTGGAGTGGTTCGCACCTGTGCCGCACCTACGGCGCTCAACTTCTTTCTTGTCGCTTACCCACCCCTCCGGCTTCGCGTGCGCTCGCCTCAGGGTGGGCTAGACTCTTTCGCGCCTACGGCGCTGGGGTCCATCGGTGTCAAACGTTTTCGGCTTTTCCCGTACTCTTTCGCGCCCTTCCTCGCGTCCTTTGCGGTGAGTCTTCTTTTGGCTGAACGCTAAATGCTGACTGCTGTGCGCTTCCGCTACTGTGCTCGCCATCACATTCCCTCGCGCTCCCACTCGGGTAGAGTGGAACGTTTGGCCCAATGAGTTTAAGATTGACAGGTTTGGCCTGGGCCACGGCATTCATCTTCTGATATCGGAGATAAGGTCCCTATGAGTTCATCCACGGTTTCCCGTCCACGCTCCCGAGCTTCGCAAAAAACATCCGCCCACAAGCCCCAGAAGAAAGTTCACGGTCGCCCCAAGCTGGTGGCCAAGCCCAAGCTTGTGCCCAAAACAAAGAAGGACGTCCAGTACGTCTTTTTCTTTGGCGGGGGCAAAGCGGACGGCCACGGCACCATGAAAGACGAACTGGGCGGCAAGGGCGCCGGCCTGGCGGAGATGACCAATGCCGGATTGCCGGTGCCGCCGGGATTCACCATACAGACCGAAGGCTGCCGCGAGTACATGCGCACGGGAAAGACCTCGAATGGCGTCCACCAGCAGACCATGGCTGCGCTGGCCCGTCTGGAGAAGCTGCAAGGACAAAAGCTAGGCACGGGCGATAACCCGCTTTTGGTGAGCGTGCGCTCCGGCGGAAAATTCTCCATGCCCGGCATGATGGATACCATCCTGAACCTGGGGCTGAACGACGAAAGCGTAAAAGCTCTGGCCCGCAAATCGAACAACGACCGCTTTGCTTATGACTCTTACAGGCGTTTGATTCAGATGTTCGGCAACGTGGTGCTGGACATTCCCAAGCACGCGTTTGAAGAAGTGTTTGACGCGCAGAAGGCCAAACGCGGAGTGAAGCTGGACACCGAACTCACGGCCGACGACCTGAAGCAGGTCATCGCCGACTACAAGCAGGTGGTGCGCAAGCAGACCGGGCGCGATTTTCCCCAGGCGCCGGTGGACCAGCTCACCATGTCGCGTGACGCCGTGTTCCGCTCCTGGAACAACGACCGCGCCAAGGTCTATCGCCGCATCAACAATATTTCTGACGACCTGGGCACCGCCGTCAGCGTGCAGTGCATGGTGTTCGGCAACCTGGGCGAAACCAGCGGCACCGGCGTGGGCTTTACCCGCAATCCGGCCACCGGCGCCAAGGAATTTTACGGCGAGTTCCTGATGAACGCGCAAGGTGAAGACGTGGTCTCCGGCGCGCGGACCCCGGTGCACATCAGCGAACTGCAGAAACTGATGCCCGGCGTTTACAACCAGTTGCGGGACATCACGTCGCGGCTGGAAAAGCACTATCGCGACGTGCAGGATTTTGAATTCACTATCCAGGAAGGCAAGCTGTACATGCTGCAGACGCGCAACGGCAAGCGCACCGGGCGCGCCGCGGTCCGCATTGCCATTGATATGGTGAATGAGAAACTGATCAAGCCGGAAGAAGCCATCTTCCGCGTTGATCCCAGCCAGCTATATGACTACCTGATGCCCAACCTTGACGATAAGGGCGGCGACGTGGAAGTGATCGCCACCGGACTGCCGGCATCGCCCGGCGCGGCCGTGGGGCAGATCGTCTTCACCGCCAATGACGCGGTGAAGATGGCGGGCACCGGACCGCAGAAAAAGCCTGTCGTACTGGTCCGCGGAGAAACCACCCCGGAGGACATTCACGGCATGGAAGTGGCTGCGGGCATTCTCACCGCGCGCGGCGGCATGACCAGCCACGCCGCCGTGGTCACCCGCGGCATGGGCAAGTGCGGCATTGTGGGCGCCAGCGAAATTGAAGTGGACGAAAAGAAGAAAGAGATGCGCGTCGGCAACCTGGTGATGAAAGAAGGCGACTGGATTTCTCTCGACGGCACCACCGGACGCGTGATCAAAGGCCGCCTGAATACCGTACCCGCGTCGCCGGACGATCCTGATTTGAAGAAGCTGATGGGTTGGGCGGAGCCATACCGCAAGATCGGCGTGCGCGCCAATGCTGACATCCCGCGTGACGCCGTGGCTGCCCGCTCGTTCGGCGCGGAAGGTATCGGCCTGTGCCGCACCGAGCACATGTTCTTTGCTGAAGACCGCATCCCGCACATGCGCGCCATGATCATGGCGGACACGCTGGAGGACCGCAAAAAGGAGTTGGTCAAGCTGCTGCCCATGCAGCGCGCGGACTTTGAAGGTCTATTCCGCGCCATGCCCGGGCTGCCCGTCACCATCCGCTTGCTCGATCCTCCGCTGCACGAGTTCCTGCCCAAGCGCGAAGAGCTGATGGTGCAGATCGCCAAGCTGGAGATCACTGATCCGCAGTCGCCCAAGCTCACGGAAGCGCGGGCCATCCTGCGGCGCGTGGAAGAGTTGCATGAGTTCAATCCCATGCTGGGACTGCGCGGATGCCGGCTGGGAATCACCTTCCCGGAGATTTCTGAAATGCAGTCGCGCGCCATCTTTGAGGCGGCGGTCAACGTGAGCAAGGAAGGGATCAAGGTGATCGCTGAAGTCATGGTGCCGTTGACCGTGACCGTCAAAGAGATGGTCAACCAGAGCGCCATCATCCGCCAGACTGCCGAACAGGTGTTCAAGGAGAAGGGAAGCAAGGTGCACTACCTTGTGGGGACGATGATTGAGCTGCCTCGCGCCTGCGTGGTGGCCGACGAAATCGCCACCGACGCCGAGTTCTTCAGCTTCGGCACCAACGACCTCACCCAGACCACGTACGGCTTCTCCCGCGACGACATCGGTACCTTCCTGCCGGCGTACGTGGAGCGCGGCATCCTGAAGAATGATCCGTTTGCCAGCATTGACCAGAAGGGCGTCGGCTACCTGATGGAGTTGGGCGTACAACGGGGCCGCAAGACCCGGCCGGACATTGAGCTGGGCATCTGCGGCGAGCACGGCGGCGATCCGGCGTCGGTGGAGTTCTGCCACAAAATCGGTTTGGACTATGTTTCCTGCTCGCCGTATCGCGTGCTCACGGCGCGCCTGGCAGCAGCGCAAGCCGGTGCGTCCGACAAGCTGAAAGTGGAAGGCGGAAGGACGAAGTAGGCGACGCAGTCATTGGTCCTGATGCGCTGAACGTAGCCCGTTCCAGGGGACGATTCGGGGATGTGTTGGCATATCAGCACCTCAAAAAGAGCGTCGCTGACCCGCGGAGTAAAGGTATAATCCGCGTAACAAGCTGACGTTGAGGAGTTTTCCATGCGGATTCCTGCAATGATTTGTCTGGCGACATTGGCCCTGCCTATTGCCGCAATTGCGCAAAAGGCTCCCACCCTTGAGCCCGGCCAGAAGGCTTTTGAGGCTCAGCGCAGGCGTGAACCCAAGGTGCAGCCGAAACTCCAGACGGCCGAACAAAACAAAGCTGTGGTACGGCAGGTTTTTGACGACCTCTTCACCCGCGGCCGTTACGATCTCATTGACAAGGTTTACAGCAGAGACTGCGTCGTCCATTACAAGAACCGGCTTTACAAGTTGGAAGAGTCCGTTTCTGAAGGCAAAGGCTGGCGCTCCGCGGCCCCTGACCTACAGATGATTGCCGAGCAGATGAAGGTGGAAGGCAACTTGGTTGATGTTTCCTGGACCGCAAAGGGAACCCATACGGGAAGAGGCAACGGGCTGACGAAGCCCACCGGGAAACACATTCTGGTGCACGGCAACAGCAGGTTTCGCGTGGTCAACGGCAAGATCGCAGAAGTGTGGAACAACTACGATCGCAATGAAGTCTTCCGCCAACTCGGCGTGTCTCCCACCATGGGGTATTTTTACGAAGAGACTGAAGGCCTGCGCCTGGCTTTGAGCCGGTTGTTCTACGGCCCGCTCTCCGCGCAGCCACAGCAGTAACTCTGCCTCCGAATTCCTGCTCCTGGACGCTGCACGACTGGCGGTTCTGCTTTACGTGGTGATAGTTGCCCGTACCGATTCCTCTCAGTCCAGCGTAACGTTACACTGGCAATCGTAAAGAGAGATGATCAAGCCTTCCGCCACCGCACCTCGTTCCAAGATCGAAGACTCCGGCCTGGATAAGGAATACATCCAGGCGTGCGGGCGAACCTGGTTCAAGTTTCTGTTTGAGCGCTATTGGCGGGTTGAAGCCAGAGGATTGGAACATGTGCCTCGCGCGGGGCGAGGAATCCTGGTGGGAATGCACCGCGGGTTCATGCCGTGGGACGCCGTAATGGCCCTCCATTTGCTCGTACAGGAAACAGGACGGTATCCCCGGTTTCTCACGCATCCCGGATTACTGAAGTATCCCCTCATCGCCAATTTCATCACCAAACTGGGCGGAGTCCTGGCCTGCCAGGAAAGCGCCGATCGGGTCCTGGAAAGCGACGAACTGCTGGGAGTGTTCCCTGAAGGCGTTGAGGGTGCGTTCACGCTCTATCGTCACGCCTATCAGCTTCAGGGATTCGGGCGCCACAGTTTCGTGAAGATGGCGCTGCGTCACCGCGCCCCGATTATTCCGTTCGTTACCGTGGGGAGCGCTGAGTCGTTGCCCATCTTTGCCAGGATAAAGTCCCGGCGTTGGACCCGGCTCACGGAATGGCCGTATCTGCCGTTCTCCACGTTTCCGCTGCTGCCGGCGCCGCTGCCATCGAAGTGGCACATCCGGTTCCTGCCGGCCATTCACTTGGAAGAGCACTATGCCCCGGAAGCCGAGCAGCAGAACTCCCTGGTCAAGACCATCAGCCTTGAAGTTAGGACGCGGATGCAGCAGGCGGTGGATGAGATGGTCCGGAGCCGCCGTTCAATTTTCTTTGGGTCAATTTTTTCCAGCAGCACTTAGCACTTAGCGTTTAGCCTTTGAACGTTAGGTTGGACTTGCCCCTCGTGGCCGCTTACTGCACTCTCTGCAGGCGGTCAATCAATTTCTGCGCCAGGTTGTCGTCTGACTCTGACCACAACACGCGACCGCTGATGCCGCAGTTCTTCTCCACATCGTTGGTAAAGTTCACCAGCTTCTGCACGTTGGCTTTGATGCGCTTCTCCACCGATTCGGTGAAGTCAACTTCTTCGTGAAGGAACGGCGTGTCCAGACCGAAGTCAACTTGAATGTGGCCGTTCTGCTGGTAGGTGGATTCCTCGAACTCCGTGCCAAAGGTGATGAACTTCACGGCTTGGGGCCGCAGCGCCCAGGTGGTGTCCAGGTTGCCTTCCTGCACGGGGAACCACAGGTCCCACATGGCATCCAGTTCGTAGGCGTTGTCTTCATGCAGGAAGTCGGCGGCCAGGGCCAGGACGCGCTCCGGATCAGAGAGGTGGTCAAAGGCCTGCTGGAAGACGATGGGCTCGTCCCAGGCGATGCTGTGAATCGCTAGATGACTGATGCCGGGCCGCTGGGAAGAGAAGGGAAACTGCTTGAGCACGGAGTTGAGACGCGGCAAGATCTCCGGCTCATGAAAGCTGGGAAACCAAACGCTGAGGTAGAGTCGGTCAGCCATGGAGAGGTTATTGTAATCTGAGAGGCCAGCGGGGGCGCAGCGGCACGTCGAAATATCCGCCGGTCAGTGCGCGGCAGTGGCCGCGGGCTTCCTGGCTGCTTTCACCCAGCGCCAGATAAAGCCTACAACTACTAGACTCAGCACGATGATGACGGCAATCCAAAACAGAACTTGCAACGGAGCGATCCTGCTCGCCCAGACTTCAACACTGGAAGGGAAGTAGCGCAGTTCAAAAAATGCCTTTATGCGCTCCGGACTTCTGGCGCCGCCGGGGCTGTACATGTAGTCGTGAAAGAGCCGGGCGTAGGGCCGGTAAGTGAAATACAGGCACACGCAGCTCGCGAACAGAACAAACGGCCCGTACTTGCCGGCTCCGTCCATGAAGGCATTGAGCCAACGGCTGGCGCGGAAGCCGAGCCACTGACGGCTAAAGAAGTAGCCAATACCCAGCAGCGTGCCAAGCATTGACAGGGCCGCGAGCACGCTCGAAATGCTCACCGCAACGCCCAGCGAAGTGATGTGCCCGAAGACTGCTTCCCAAATCCTCCTGGGGTTGGAATAAATCTCGCGCTCCGCTTGCAGCCTGGCCAGGATTTCTTTGCTGCGAAGTTCCTTCTCCGGGTGGGGCCATCGCTGGTACAGCGCCAGCAGTCTCTTGTGGGAGTCCGTCAGCGGGCCGCGACTGAACATTGGTTCGAAGCCGCCTTTTGTCTCGCTGTACAAGCGTGCCGAGAATTGCTCGGTGCTTAGATAGAACGCCTCCGCTTGCTCGGGATGGCCGGCGGCCAGGGCCTGGTCGCCTTGAAGAAGCAGGAGATTTGAATAGAATTTGATGTCTGTCCAGCTGGTCCAATCCTGACGGAAGATGCCGTTTGCTACCAACAGGGGACTGTGCGTTCCCATACGCAGAAAAGCGTCGCGCTCCAGCCTCATGCGACGATCAAAATAGCTGTCATACTGCGGCGCGGCGAAAGCCTTTTCCATGGCGGCCAACCATGCCTTGCGGTGCATGAGCTGCTCACCATCCCGGGGCGAAAGGGCCATGGCAAGCGAAGGCGGCCAGTTACCACCTTCGCCGAGTCTGGTGGTCTGGGCCTCCCAGATGTACGACGTCGCGTTGTCCGGGTCCCATTGTTCAAGCTCCTTGACCCAAATCTCTTGTTGCTCGTGCGGAATGTGGCCGCGAGTTTCGCTCATGTTTCCGCTCCGCGCCAGCACCACGGTCAGCACCCAAGTGAGCTCTTTATCCTGGGCGACGGCGCGCTCGGCCAGTTGCGCGGCCTTCTGCACGTTCTTGGTGTGCAACGCGGCAAATGCCAGCGCCGGTGCGTCGTTCTGGCGCTCCGCCGCGGCGGTGATCTGATCCAGGTTGCTGAGGACGTTCGGGGCCCAAGAGCTCCAGCTTTCCAGCGAAGTCTGAATGCCTTCGCGGAACACCGGCGAAAGCAGCATGGCCAGCGACAAAAGCGCCGCCAGGAACGCCATCCTCTGTGTGGGCGACGGGGGATGGATTCCTGGCGGTCCGGCGCTGCGCAGACCGTTTCCGGTGAGCGCGCGCACAAATGAAGCTTTACTCAAAAACATGCCGCCGCCCAGCGCCCACAGAACCGGGCCCGCTATGCCGTCCACGCAGGGCAGTTCGGCCAGCATGGCATCGCCCCAGGGCTGCAAGTCCGGCGGGAGGTCGCGGGCAAAGAAGCGCAGGAGGCGTTCTGAGAATCGGGTTGCGGCCACGTGCAGATTCATAGTCCGTTCATGCCTCGAAATACGCTGGCTTCAGGTGCGCCACGCGGCTGGGATTGGCCTGGAGCGCGCGCCGCGCAGCTTCCGCTCCGTCGGCGGTGAGGCGGTAAATGTGGCGAGGCTTGCCGTTTTCGCCGGCGTGTTCCCAACGCGTCTCCAGCCAATCGCGTTCGGCCAGACGCATCAGGATGGGGTAGAGCGTCCCCGATTTGAGGCCAGTCTCGCGGCTCAGATCGTATCCGTAGCGCCAGTCGGCTGGCGTGGAAAGCAGGGCGGAGAGGATGGCCAAAGTCTGCGGGGAGATGCGGACATCGTCAGGCATGGGGGCAACTCTACATATGTAGAGTTAAGAAGTCAAGGGGGAAATCTAGCGCAAGGACGCTCAAGCGGAAAAGCAGTCAGGACGGGGTGTGTGGTGAGAACTCACTAATGCGGCATGGTTGGGGACAGATTCTCTTGAGCTTTGTCATGTTGAGCGCAGGGCCGCGCGAACAATTCGCCGGCACGGAGTCGAAACATCCCGAGGTGCGTTGTGGATCCTAAGAAAGACACCAGCGGGAATCTCAAAGGCGACTCCGCTACTGTACTTTTTCGCGCTAGACTAGGCGAACAAAACAAGTTATAATAACTACCTCGTAGTTGAGGTCGGGTTGCTGTAGGCCCCATGTCCGCCCAGGCGGACGTTAAGACGATCTTTGATAACTGAGGAAACTGCTTCTTGCCACAAAAAGCGCTAATAGCCCAAAGAATCAGCAGGTTAGCAGAGAAGTTTATTCTCTGGTAAACAGTTGGGTGACCGTTGGGTCGAATGGCGGAACTCTTTTGTTTGCAACAGCGCAAACAGGGGAGGGGTGGAGGGGGAGTAACCGGATGGTGATTGGCGAGATGGTTAATGGGTAGGCGATGGCAGGGCAGTCTTGCCACGGAGACAGCGAGAAAAAACGCACGGGCAGGAGTGTCCGTGCCACACGATCCTTCAGCGCAGCCGGGGGCGGCTGCGCTCCCAAAATCCATCCTCCTGGGATGAATCGCGTAAGCCTTTTAGAATCCTAGTCGAAGGGGTGGGGGGGTAGGCACCTGTCACTTGGGGCTACCACTTCACGATCGCCGCAAAGCTCTTGGGATCAAGGCTGGCGCCGCCCACCAGCGCGCCGTCAATCTCCTCCTGCGACATCAGGGCTTTGGCGTTGTCCGGTTTGACGCTGCCGCCGTAGAGAATCCGCATGTGCGTGGCTACGCCTTCGCCAAAGGCCTTGGCCGCCTCCGCTCGGATGACGCGATGGGCTTCCACCGCCAGCTCCGGCGTTGCCGTTTTGCCGGTGCCAATGGCCCACACCGGTTCGTAGGCGACGACCAGCGGAATCGCCTCACCGCCGGAGATATCGCGAAAGGCCACACCGCACTGGCGACGCAGCACGTCTTCGGTGAGTCCGGCTTCGCGCTCCTGCAGCACTTCGCCCACGCAGACGATGGGCTTGAGTCCCGCGGAGAGGGCGCGCTTGAGCTTGCGGTTGACCGTGTCATCGGTCTCGCCGAAATACTGGCGGCGCTCCGAGTGGCCGATGACCACGTGGGTGCATCCGGCGGCCATGAGCATGTGGGCGGAGATGGCGCCGGTAAACGCGCCTTCCTGTTCCCAATGCATGTCTTGCCCGCCCACGCCGATGCCGCTGCCTTGCGCGGCTTCCACCGTAGCCGGAATGCAGACAAACGGCGGGCAGATGACGATTTCATCGCGGGTGTGTCCCCAGGCGTGCGGCATGAAGGTGGCGAGGAACTCCCGCGCCTGGTTAGGCGTTTTGTACATCTTCCAATTGGCAGCGATCAATTTTTTTCTCATGAAGGTAAGGGTTCCGTAGTGATGAGCAGATGGGGAAAGTTCCGGGCCAGTTCGCGCGCCGCACTCGCATACGTCCGCAGGGCACGCTGGTCAAAAAGCACAAAGCGCACCAGCATCACTGAGCGCGGCTTGCTCAGCAAGGCAGCGACGGCACGCAGAGCGATGGGGGCGGCAAGATGCGCAGGATATCCAAAAGCTCCGGTGGAGATAGCAGGGAAGCTGACGCTGCCGCAGCGCAGGCGTTCGGCTTCTTCCATGCAATGGCAATAGCAGCTTTCCAGAATTTGCGGTTCGTTCTTGTCACCGCCGTGCCACACCGGACCGACGGTATGAATGACGTAACGTGCTTGCAGGTTCGCGCCGGGCGTCGCCACGGCCTGGCCTGCCGGCAGCGAACCACGCTGTTCGCGCACCTTCTTGCATTCTTCCAGAAGTTGCGGACCGGCAGCGCGATGAATGGCGCCATCCACGCCGCCTCCGCCGAGCAGGCTGGAGTTGGCAGCGTTCACAATGGCGTCAGTGGTCTCTTGCGTGATATCTCCCAGAACAAGATCGAGGGCTGCTTGATCGCCAATGCGATAGCGCGGGTGAATGGTCATTTCATCTACTTGTCGGTAAGGGCCTCAACGCCGGGCAGTTTCTTGCCTTCAAGAAACTCCAGTGACGCGCCGCCTCCGGTGGAGATGTGCGTGATCTTCCCGGCGACGCCCGACTGGTGCACTGCGGCCACGGAATCTCCGCCGCCGACGATGGACGTGGCTCCGCGGTTGGCCGCCACCGCCTGGGCAATCTTCATGGTCCCCGTGGCGAACGGCGCAACTTCAAATACGCCCATGGGCCCGTTCCACACAATGGTTTTGGCTCCGGCAATTTCCTGGGAAAATGCTGCGACGGTTGCAGGGCCGATGTCCAGACCCATTTGGCCTGCGGGAATGCCGGCATCGGTGGTCACGGTCTGCGTTGCAGAAGCCGCGTCAATCTTTTCGGCAGTCACGTGGTCCAGCGGCAGCAGCATGCGGACTCTTTTGGTTTGCGCTTCTGCCAGAAGCTGTTTGGCCAGGTCGAGCTTGTCTTCTTCCACCAGCGACTTGCCCACCTGTTTGCTCTGGGCTTTCAGGAAGGTGTACGCCATGGCGCCGCCGATCAGCAGCGCATCAACTTTATTGAGGAGGTTGCGGATGACGTCAATCTTGTCAGAAACTTTGGCGCCGCCGAGAATCGCGACAAACGGCTTCTCCGGATTCGAAGTCGCTTTGCCCAGATACTCCAGTTCCTTCTGCATGAGCAGTCCGGCTGCGGCTTTGTCCACAAAGTGCGTGATGCCCACCGTGGAGGCGTGGGCGCGATGCGCGGTGCCAAACGCGTCGTTCACGTACACATCCGCCAGCGCGGCCAGCTTGCGGGAGAAACTCTCGCCATTGGCTTCTTCCTCGGCGTGGAAGCGCAGGTTTTCCAGCAGCAGCGTGTGGCCTTTGTCGAGCTTAAGGGCCATCTCTTCGGCGGCGAGTCCGATGCAGTCGGGAGCAAAGCCCACGTTGCAGCTTCGTCCCAGTTGCTCGTCCAGCAACATGCGCAGGCGTTCGGAGGCGGGCTTGAGGCTCATCTTGGCGTTGAACTTGCCCTTGGGACGCCCCAGGTGCGAAGCCAGAATGAGCCGCGCACCCTTGCGGATAGCGTATTCGATGGTGGGCAGCGTTTCGCGAATGCGCGTGTCGTCGGTAACGCGGCCGTCTTCGGACAGTGGGACGTTGAAGTCCACGCGCATGAATACGCGCTGGCCGTCGAGATGCAGGTCTTGTATGGAAAGCTTGGCCATGGCTCCTTCTTTTACAGCGCTCACGGTTACAGCCCCTTCTTGGCCATGTAGTGGATCAGGTCGCGGACGCGGCAGGAGTAGCCCCACTCATTGTCATACCAGGCGATCACCTTCACGCAGTTGCCGCAGACCACGCGGGTCATGGGCGCATCCACAATGGACGAGCGGTCGTCACCCTTGTAGTCGGACGATACCAGCTCGGCCGTTTCATAGCCCAGGATGCCTTTCATCGGACCATTGGCCGCGGCCTGCAGGGCTTTGTTCACTTCCTCCACCGTGGTGGCCTTCTCCACAAACGCCACCAGGTCCACCACGGAAACGTTCGGAGTGGGAACGCGCATGGCAAACCCGTCAAGTTTGCCTTTCAGGTCAGGGATCACCAGGTTGATCGCCTTGGCTGCGCCGGTGGAGGTTGGAATCATGTTGATGGCCGCTGCGCGGGCGCGCCGCAGGTCTTTGTGCGGGAAGTCCAAGATCACCTGGTCGTTGGTATAGGAGTGGATGGTGGTCATGGTCCCACTCTGGATCTTGAAGTTATCGTGGACCACTTTGGCCACAGGCGCCAGACAATTGGTGGTGCAAGACGCGTTGGAGATGATGTGGTGCTTGGCCGGATCGTAGTTGCCTTCATTCACGCCGAGGACAATGGTGATGTCTTCATTCTTGGCGGGCGCGGAAATGATGACCTTCTTCACCGGCCCACGTAGATGGGCCTTGGCCTTTTCCGCTTCCGTGAACTTGCCGGTGGATTCAATCACCACCTGCGCTCCCACGGAGTCCCACTTGAGCGCCGCCGGATCTTTCTCTGAGAAGACCTTGATGGTGCGGCCGTCAATGGTGATGGAGTCGCCGCTGGCCCTGATGTCATGCTTGAGGTTGCCAAGAATGGAGTCGTACTTGAGCAGGTGGGCCAGAGTCGCCGGGCTGGTCAAGTCGTTGACCGCCACGAATTCCAGGCTGGGGTCGTCGATGGCGGTGCGGAGGACATTGCGTCCGATGCGGCCAAAACCATTGATGCCAACTTTGATTGCCATAAGTTTTTTACTGTCCTCCACGCAAAGATGAAAGATAAAGGTCCCGGAAATTGCACGATCAAGATTGATTGCATAACGCTGCTCGCGAAACCAAGTGACCTGCTGGCAGAGATGGCCTGAACTCCAGCTAAAACTCTTCAGGTTAGCAGAGAAAGCAAAGCACGGGCAAATGGACCTCGTGCCGTGAGGCACGAGACGTCAATCGTTGGCCCGCAAAACACAAGGGAGTCTTTAGTTTGATAGCAGGGAAGAGCTGTTCGTTGCCGTGGAGTGATAAGGAAAAGCGTTTAAGCGCGGACGTGGTTCTGCGGTCGTCAACGCCGGTACAAGTACAACGTGTAGTCCACGTTGCCTTCAGATCTGGCAGGGAACTCTTTCTCCGCGCGCCATCCCGGGACCGGATAGTCCAGCGACACCACGCGCGCGCCTTTCGCTAACTGGCTGGCCAGACGGGGCCCCAGATAGCCGTTGACCTGAGTCAGGAGGTAGAGAGTGACCACGGTAGCGTCGCGCAGGCCGGTCTTGAAGAAATCCTCTTGCCGGAATGAAACGCGGTCTTGCAGCCCGTACTCCGCCACTTTCTCCTGTGCGTGCCGGCAAAGCTTCTCGTCAAGCTCAATGCCCACGGCGCGGCAGCCGAACTCCTGCGCCGCCATGATCGGGATGCGGCCATCGCCTGAGCCCAGGTCGTACAGCACATCGTTCGCGCCCACCTCCGCTGCTTCCAGCATCTGGCGAGCGATGGCCCACGGCGTAGGAGCAAAGAACACGGACTTGGTGAGCTGTGCCAGAGTTTCTTCCAGCGACCCAGCTTCCGTCCGGCGACCAAAAAAAGGAATGCGCATGAAAAACTAAAGCCGCGGAATCATCGCCTCCGCGGCAAAGCGTGCGAATAACGCGATGAACTTATTTTGGCGCCGGGGCTCCGGCGTTCTTTTCTTGAATGGCTTTGTCGCGCTTCTCGCCTACAGGATGAGTCGCGGCGGCATTCTTCTTCATTTTGATCTGAGCGTCAGCCTTGCCGGTGCTTTGCTCAGCCGCCGACTTGGCACGCTTCTCATTCACCACGTCAGCCTTGCTTGCACCGGCGGCGTTTTTCTTGAATTTGAACTCCGAACTGGTTTTGGCGGCATTGGCCTCGGCCTTGCCCTTCTGTTTCACGGTAAGCGCGTCTGTTTTGACGGCCGCTTTCTCGCTCGTGGCTTTGGTCATCTTGGCAGCGTCTTTTGATGAGGCGTCCGCCGCTGCAACCCTGTTCTTCTTCTGTGCAGCGTTGGCGGCCTTCTCCTGAGCAGCCTTTGACGACTTAACGGTGCTGGCCTTTTCGGTTTCTGCTTCCTTGGAACCTTTGAGGACCTGGGCTTGGGCAGGGACAGTCGGGCCGGCAAGTCCAAGCAACGACAGAAGGGCCAAATAAGCTTTACGCATAAATGTCTCCGTGAGAGACGAGCAAGAGTTATGGAAATCCACCCTGCCACAGACAGGGACCCGATCTGCCAGGAGTAACGAAGTGGCTTGGTGGTTGCGCCGCGAATTATAGCAACTTCGCCTAAGAGCGCAAGAGGTGAACGTAAAAAATCACCTTAGCCGCGGTCATTTCTCTCGTGCGTCCCCGCCATGTACGCCGGAGCGCGATTTGACGCGGGTGAAACCCGCCTTCAGGGCGATTGGCTGAACCGCGGAGGGGAGGGTAACCACCTGGGAACTCCCGTGAGAGTTGCAACGGTTCATCTTCGTGTGTTACACACGAGTCATGCGCAATTGGATGCGCGAGCGCATGCGGCGCCGTAAAAAGAAACCCGAGAACCCTTCTGAGGCTACCGGCAAAGTCGGGCAGCAAAAGCCTCCCGTAGACGAACACCACCCTGAACCCATCGTCCCGGCCTATGATGAACCGTCCGATGAAGGGCCCCGCGTAAGTCCCCGCGACGCCCGCATGGAGACGGAAGTCCAGCCGGAATCGCCTTCCACGCCTCCGGCCGGGCCGCCTGAGCAGCGGCTGGTCCAGGCAGCCAAGACCACCCGCGCCCCAAAAGGCGTCGTAGTACTGGCGATTGGCCTCCCCGGGTCCGGAAAGACTACGTGGTTCAAGCGGCGCGGCGTTACCCCGCTTTCCAGTGACATGCTGCGCTCCATCCTTTTTGATGACATCGGTGAACAGCGTTATCAGGGATTAGTGTTTTCCACCCTGCGGTCTTTGCTGCGCGCGCGCCTGATCGCCCGCATGCCCTGGAATTACGTGGACGCGAGCAACCTCGCCCCGCACGAGCGCAAGCAGTGGATCAAGATGGCTAAGGGCTTTGGATATGAGGTCCACGCGGTGTTCTTTGATGTACCACTTGAAGTTTGTCTGGAGCGCAATCGCAAGCGCGAGCGACAGGTAAAAGAAGAAGTCATCGAGCGTATGGCCGCCAAACTCAAACCGCCGACGTTTGACGAAGGCTTCGCCAAAGTCACCCTGGTGCGCGTGAAGGCCGGGGCCAAAGGGCCAGCCGAGTAAATCGAGCAATCCCGCCGCAGCGTTCTTGCGGTATCGGAAGAATCGAGAAATGCCTCGCGTAGAGACGTAGCGCCTGCTACGTCTCCAACCCTGTATCGCCGACGCGGTTCATTTTCGCGTGAAATAGAGCAGCGCGAAGATCGCCATCCACAAAATCCCCATATAGTGCCAATACCATCCGGTGGCTTGCAGGGTGACCTGGCGGAAGTCCGCGCCGCGCGGCTTCCAGCTGCGGAAGATGACCCACATCAGGGCGACCAAGCCGCACAGCAGGTGGGCGCCATGCAGCCCGGTAAACGCATAGAAGAATGAGCTTCTTGAATTCCACGCCAGAAACAGGCCTTGACGTCGCAGGATATTCCAGACTTCGACCTGCCCGCCAAGAAACGCCAGGCCCAGCAACAGCGTCAAGAACAGCCACGGCATCTCTCTGCGTCCCGCAGGAGGCACAATGCCCAGCGCGGCAAACTCACTCTGTTTGAGCAGGCGTCTGCGGGACAACTCCAGCGTACCGCTGCTCAGCAGAAGGACTGCTGAATTGATCCACAGTTGCAGGTAGGGCAGCGCCAGGGGAGTCCACACGTGGACGACGCGGTTCAAGTCCTGATCATAGTGCTCGACCGAGCGGCGCCACAGGTAAGCGACCGTCAGCGCAACGAACAGGGTAGTGATGGCGACCATGCAAATCGCCATCAGGATGCGGTAGGTCAGGTGGCGTTCGCGCTGCTGGTTAAGGTTTTCGTTACGCTCAGGATCGCCGTCATCACCACCGCCGTAGCCAAAACGATGCGGAATTTTGCCCGGACCGCCGCCGCCCAGCTTGGGCTTGCGATCAGGCTTGCGTTCGACTTCGACATGTTCCGTGACAACCGGCATGACAACTCGATTCAAGTTTCCGCGTCAGGTAGCGGCATTCTGCATACGGAAATCCGCGCCAGCCTGATCGCCGCCGTACTCGTACGAGCCTTGGCTGACAATGGGTGTAACCGCGCCAAATCCCTCCGCCGGCGCCGGCGACGCCAGAGTCCACTCCAGCGTTGTACACTCCCAGGGATTGGCTTCCGCCGGCTGGCCCTTGAACATGCTGCGAAAGAAATTCACCAGAAAGATGATCTGTCCGGCGAGAGTCACAATCGCTGCCAGCGTGATGATCTTCTGCAAAGGGGCCATCGCCGCCACATATTGTACGCCGGTTAATTCTGAATACCGCCGCGGATGTCCGGCAATTCCCAGCAGGTGCATTGGTATAAAGATGGCGTAAGCGCCCAGAAAGGTTATCCAGAAATGCAGCGCGCCCAGGCGCTCATTCATCAGGCGGCCGAACATTTTGGGGAACCAGAAATGCGTGGCGGCAAAGATCGCAAACAGCCCGGCCATGGCCATGATGAGATGAAAATGTCCGACCACAAAATACGTGTCATGCAGGTATTCATCCAACGCCGGTTGCGCCAGCAGCGGCCCGCTCAATCCGCCGGCGATGAACAATGAGACAAATCCCACGGAAAACAGCATGGGCGTGGTGAAGCGCAAGCGTCCGCCGTAGATCGTCCCCAGCCAGTTGAAAGTCTTGATGGCGGAAGGCACGGCAATGGCCGTGGTCAGCGTGGAGAAGGCAAATCCCGCGTGCGGGTCCATGCCGCTGACAAACATGTGGTGACCCCACACCATGAAGCCCATGGCGCCGATGGCGATCGTCGCCGCAACCATAGCCTTGTATCCGAACACCGGCTTACGCGAAAAAGTTGAGAGCAAGTGCGACGTAATGCCCATCGCCGGCAGAATCGCGATATAGACCTCCGGATGTCCGAAGAACCAGAACAGATGCTGCCACAGCAAGGGCGACCCGCCGCTGCGCTGCACCGGCTGTCCGTTGACGATCAATCCGCCGGGAACGAAGAAGTTGGTGCCGAAATGGCGGTCGGTCATCAGCATGACCAGCGCTACCAGAAGAATGTTGAAGGCCAGCAGAATCAAGATCGCCGTGATGAACCATGCCCAACAGGTCAGCGGCATACGCATCCAGGTCATCCCCGGTGCGCGCTTCTTCAAGGTGGTGGAAATGAAGCTGGTCGCGCTCATCACTGACGCCACGCAGAACAGCCCGATGCTCACCAGCCACAAGTCCGTCCCCAGGGCTTGCCCTGGTCCGGCGGAAGCCAGCACGCTGAGCGGCGCGTATTGCGTCCAGCCGGCCACGGACGCGCCCCCAGGCACAAAGAAGACTGACATCAACACCAGAAACGCCGCCAGCGTAGTCCAAAAGGCCAGCATGTTCAGTCGCGGAAATGCCATCTGCGACGCGCCCAGTTGCAGCGGCAGAAAGTACGTTCCGAATCCCGCTTGCGGCAGGGTGGAGAGCACAAAGAACACCATCACCGTGCCGTGGATGGTCAGGTAGCCGAGATAGTGTTCGGGTTTGATCTCGCCCAGGAAGGGAATCGCGAACTTAGGCCAGACCAGATGGATACGCATCAGCAGTGATAGCCACGCACCGCTCAACGCTGCCGCCAGCGACAAGAATAGATATTGCACGCCGATGATCTTGTGGTCCGTGCTGAAGACATAACGGCGCAGGAGGCCCGCGTGTGCAGCAGCGGCGTTGGGGGACAGGGCTGCCATTATTCCTTAGCGTTCTCCTGTGCTTTCAGCCACTTCTCAAACTCATCTTCGCTCACCACGCGCACCACGGCCCGCATGCGGTAGTGGCCTGTCCCGCACAACTGCGTGCACGCAATTTCGTAAGTTCCGATTTTGGTCGGCGTGAAATGTTTGTGGATGGTCATCCCCGGGACCGTATCCTGCTTGAAGCGCATGGCCGGAATGAACAGGCTGTGGATCACGTCTTGCGCGCGCAGCTCAAGCTGCACCAGATGGCCAACTGGCACCACCATGGAGGTCGAGACGATGTCATCCCTGCCCGCGGGGTCGCTGGGCTCAATCCCTAGCGGATTTCCTTCGTCCGGCCGCGCGAACTTCTGTGCGTCGGTGCGGCCGAGAACGCCGTCAGCTCCGGCGTATCTGAAATACCACTGAAATTGCGCGCCGGTGACTTCAACCTGCACGGCGGTGGGGCTTGGATGTTCATGGGTCATGCGCGCCCACATGCGTCCACCGGAGATGTGAAAGCTGAAAAAGATGGCGGCCATGGCCACCGTCCAGGCGATTTCCAGCCGCCAGTTTCCCGCCCAGCTTTCGCCAGCCGCTGAATCGCCGCTACGCCTCTTGGCTAGAAAGACTGCCAGCAGGACCTGTCCGGCAACGAACAAGCCGCCCAGCACCCACAGAGCGATGCGGAATTCCTGATCAACCGGCGCAGCTTCCGCCGACGCTCCAGCAGGGAACCACCAGGGATGAGCAACAAAAGCGTATACGCAGCCCAACGTAACCAGTAGCAGCGCGATCAGCAGTGCGCGGGCCATTATTTGGGAGGGTGTCCGTTCTGCAGCAGCTTGAGGAATTCCTGGTGCACGCGTGTATCGCGGGAAAGCTCAGGATGGAACGTGGCCGCCATGATCTTGCCCTGGCGCACCAGCACCGGATCGCCGCCTTCGCTGGCCAGCACTTCCACGCCCTTGCCCGTGCGCATGATCCGGGGCGCGCGGATGAACACCATCTCCAGCGGACCGCCTGCCAGCTTGGTTCCGGCTTCATGAATCGAGCTGTCAATCTGGCGGCCATAGCCGTTGCGGCGAATGCGGATGTCCAGCACGCCGAGCGATTTCTGCGCAGGGTTCTCCACTTCTTTCGCCAGCAGGATGGCTCCCGCGCACGTCCCGAACGCCGGCTTGGTGCTGACGAAGTCGCGCAACTTCTCCAGGAAGCCGTGCTCCGAAAGGAAGTTGAGAAACGTACTGGACTCGCCGCCGGGGATCACGATGGCGTCAATCGAATCGAGTTGCTCCGGCTTGCGGACAAGCGTGACCGCCGCGCCCAGCTCCTCGAGCCGGGCTTTGTGCGCTTCGTAGTCGCCTTGGATGGCCAGGACACCAACCTTCATTTTGCTGACACCTGAATTCTCACCACGGAGGCACGGAGACACGGAGGAATCACAAAAAGATGTAACGACGAGACGGCGTTGCCACGTATTCGGAGGCTGATGTCAATCTCATCGCAGAGGAATAAAACATTAATACGGCTGTTGCTCCGTGCCTCCGTGGTGAAAATTCTGACTCTACCATCCCCTGGTCTGCAGCATGTCCGCCTCAGACATCGCGGCCACGGCCAGGCCTTTCATCGCGCCGACCAGGTCTGCGCTGACTTCAAGCAACACTTTAGGATCGTCAAAGTGCGTGGTCGCGCGAACGATCGCCTTGGCGCGTTTCTCCGCTTCCGCGGGAGGCGCAAAAGTCGTCGAGTCGGACATGAAGATTCCCGATCCCACGAACACGGCTTCCGCTCCCAGTTGCCGGACCAGCGCCGCGTCCGCCGGGGTGGCGATGCCGCCGGCCGAAAAGTTCGGAACCGGCAGTTTGCCGGCCTTGGCCACCATGCGGACCAGCTCGTAGGGAGCCTGCAGGTCTTTCGCTTGGGCATAGAGCTCTTCATCAGAAAGTACGGTGAGCTGTTTCATCTCGCGAACGATTTGCCGCAGATGTTTCACCGCATGCACGACGTCGCCCGTGCCGGCCTCGCCTTTGGTGCGAATCATGGCCGCGCCTTCGGCAATGCGCCGCAAGGCTTCGCCCAGGTTGCGCGCGCCGCACACAAACGGGACCTTGAAGGCGTGCTTGTCCACGTGATGGGCTTCGTCGGCTGGCGTGAGGACTTCGGATTCGTCCACGTAATCCACGCCCAGCTCCTGCAGGATCTGCGCTTCAGCAAAATGGCCGATGCGGCACTTGGCCATGACCGGGATGGAGACGGTGTCCATGATCTCGCGGATCTTCTTGGGGGACGCCATGCGGGCCACGCCGCCCTCGGCGCGAATCTGCGCGGGTACGCGCTCCAAGGCCATCACCGCCACCGCGCCGGCCTTCTCGGCGATTGCCGCCTGCGCGGCATCGGTCACGTCCATGATCACGCCGCCTTTGAGCATCTCCGCCAGGCCCGTCTTGAGCCGCAAGCTGGTGTTGTTACCGTTCAGTTCTGACATAAGCCAAACTCCTGAAACCGCGGCCTCACGCCGCAGGCCCAACTGTTGTGTGAACCATCTATTTTAGCGCGATACCTGTCTTTGATGCATTCGACGCTCGGGTTCCTAAGGCTTGATTCGCGTAGGGCGCGCTTGGCAATGGTTTGTCATGGGTGTGCCGGACGGGAAGAGAATCAAGGCATCGATGACCCATTTGTTGGCGTCCTGCGGAGCCAGAACCACGCGTTGCCTTTGCGGCACATAGATGAATTGGGCTTGAGGCGCGCTGGCCAGGACTCTATCGAGCGTCTCACCGGAGGCAAGGCGGTTGTCTTTTGCCTCGTAGTAGACAGGTTGATGCCGGCCCCTCCAAAACGTGTCCCCGGCAAGAGGAAGTGTCTCTATGCAAAATATTTTGACGCCGGCTTGCTCCAGACGCAGAGCCATGGGCGCGAACGGTTGATTTCTTGCTGTGCCTCCGTCCGTCCTCATTGCTTTCGTAATGTGATCAGCCCCGTAGAGCACCAGGAGGGCCGGAACCTCGCGGGTATGCACCAGATCCTCGATGTTACTCGCCACCGCCTGCTCGCGCTCCTCGAGATAAGGACTGCCCGTCAGTTGACCGGTTCCTACTTCAAAACCCTGCTGGTAGGCACGTATCGAGCTTTCGACAGTGCGAAGCTCAGAGCTTACACGCGAATCCAGGGGGAAGCGTTTCAGTTGAGCGACGGTCTGAAGCCCATGTGTTTTGATTTGGTCTGCCGCAGGAATCCTTGCGCCTGCCGCCTGGGGAATTTGTTTCTTAAGGGCGATCAGGTGCTGCCGAATTGCCGGAGCCGGGGAATCAATATCAACAAAGTGAACTCGGATGCGTTCGGATTCTTGCAGGCCGGCATTGAGCGTCCTGATTCGGCCAAGAATTCCGACGCGAAGACAGAGCGTCACCGGCAGAGTGTCTGATCTGCCCTCCACATAGGCCTGCGCCTGGTCTTCGTAAACGCTCTTTTCTTCGAGCGCAACATCGCGCAAGCCTGATGTTTTGTGGAGTAGCGCGAGATATTGCAGCAAAAAGTCTGCGGTTTCTTCTATTCCGTGCAGTTCGCCAATGAGGTAGGCCTGGTAGCCCTGGGTGGGAAGCGAAAGACTTTCAACCTTGCTGCCCGCCCAGACGCCCGGACGGATCTCTTGTGCCTTCGCCACTGGCGCATTGATTAGAAGAAGCACCAAAACCAGGATGCAAGCCTTGAGAGGTTCTTTCGAGGTTCGTACCATCGTCGCCTTTCCTAGTCTTCCGGCTGCAGGTGCTGCGAGAACATCTTCTTGATGTCGATGGCCACAAACGTGCCGCTGCTGCGGGCCAGCAGAGCGCCGGATTCGTCCGTGATTTCGGCCACGTTAGTGTGCTTGCGCCCTTCCACTTGCCGCTCGCGCGCGGTCACGGTGAGCGCTTTGCCTAGAGGCACCGGCCTCATGTACTCCACGTTCAAGGACTTGGTCAGGGCGATCACGTTGCGCAACTTGTTCACTTTGCCCATGGCTTCATCCAATATCACGGCGATGATCCCCCCGTGCGCGTGCCCCGGAGGCCCTTGGTACTTCTTCGCCAGGTTGAAATTACAGTAGGCCGTTCGGGCGGCTTCGTCAAAAAAGAAGTCGAGTTGCATGCCGTCGGCATTGCCCTTGCCGCAGGCAAAGCAGTTGTTCTGCACAGGATGGTCTTTGCCGATATGCTCTGAGTGGCCGGGGGCTGGTTTGTGCTTGGACATGGAAGAAAGCTGATTCTAGCACCGCCAGCGAATCCATCACGGCGACACGACGTGTTTCAGGGCGAAGCCGACTTGCGTGCTGAGGCCGTCGTTGCGAGCGCAGAGGACATCGCATTTGGACAACAGCCGACGGCGGTTTGGAGCGTCGCGACATGAATTACGAGTGTTCTAGCTCTTCCTCCCCACCAGCTCCGCCGCAGCTTTGCCTTCCAGTGTTTCGTGATAATGCAGCACGCGCATGTGAGACGAGAAAGCATGCAGTAGCTCATTCGGCTGCAGCAAATATCGCGGATCGTCCGGTCCGCCGGGGACTTTCATGCGGTCAATCGTGTACGTCCGATAGATCAAGAACCCGCCGGGCTTGAGCGCGCGCAGGATGGCAGGGAAGAGTTCGCGTTTGAGAAAGTAGAACACCACAATCGCGTCATACAACTCGCTCCCCAGATCGGTGATGGTGTTCAGATCCACGACTGCCGTGTCCAGAGTTAGGGTGTGTGCAGCAGCTTTTTCCTTCGCCAACCCCAGCCCTACTTCCGAGATGTCCACGAGCTTCACTTGCCATCCGCGCTGAACCAGAAATAGCGAATTCCTTCCGGCGCCGCCGGCCAGATCCAGGGCTTTCCCCGGCGCGATGTTGACCAGAAATTCGTCGTAAACGCGCTTCAGGAAGTCATCAGGCTCGGTCCATGATCCTGGGCCTTCAGTGTAACGGGTGTCCCAACGAGCTTTTTCTCCGGGTCGCATTCGTTAGCAGAGAGGACACAAACCGATGCTGGAACACATCGCCCAGCACTCCATTGTTTTTCTCTGCGCCCTCCATTCTCCGTTGCGGGGGTTGATTTTCCCTTGCGCTATACTGGCACAAGTGCCTGACATTCCACAAAACGCGTCTTCACGAGACACTGCGGGCCAGAAGGCTTTCTACATCGAGACCTTTGGCTGCCAGATGAATGTGCATGACTCGGAGAAAGTCATCGGGACGCTGCTGCGCCATGGGTATCGCCAGGTGCAGACCGTGGAAGAGGCCGACCTGGTACTCTACAACACCTGCTCCATCCGCGACAAAGCCGAACAAAAAGTCTTCAACCGCCTCAACGACTACAAGAAATACCAGAAGCAGGGCAAGAAGTTTGCCGTCCTGGGCTGCGTGGCGCAGCAGGAAGGCGAAAAAATCTTTGAGAAGGCGCCGTATGTTTCACTGGTGGCCGGATCGGCGTCGTATCGTAACTTGCCGCAAATGCTGGTGCAGCTGGAAGCAGGGAACAATCGCGTCACCGGCCTGGACGACCGCGAGACCGATCTGACGTTTGAGACCGAGTTCACTGCCCGCAGCAACCCGCATCGCGGCTACATCACGATCATTGAGGGCTGTGACAAGTTCTGTGCCTACTGCGTCGTGCCCTACACTCGCGGCAAAGAACGCAGCCGGACGTCAGAGTCCGTGCTGTCTGAAGCCCGCCAGATGGCCGACCTGGGCTATACCGATATTCAGCTTCTAGGCCAGAACGTAAATGCCTACGCCGACCCGCTGGCGAAGAAGACTTTTGCCGAACTGCTCTACGCCGTGGGTGAGCTGCCGGGTATCCGTCGCGTGCGCTTTACCACGTCGCACCCGCGGCATTTCAGCCGGGACATCGTGGAGGCCATTGACGCCTTGCCGACGCTCTGCGACCACGTCCATCTGCCGGTGCAGAGTGGGTCGTCGCGCGTGCTCCAGGCCATGAACAGGGAATACACCCGCGAGATGTACCTGGAGAAGATCGCCTGGATCAGGGCCGCCAAGCGGGACATATCGCTGACCACGGACTTGATCGTTGGCTTCCCCGGCGAAACGGAAGCTGAATTCGAAGAGACCATTACCTTGATGCACGAGGGCCAATTCGATGCCGTCTTCGGCTTCAAGTACTCGCCGCGTCCCAACACGCCGGCCATCGGCATGGATGACAGCATCCCAGACGCCGAGAAATCCCGCCGGCTACAGATTCTGCTGGACCGCCAGCGTGAAATCCAACGGGCTAATTATGAGAAGAAGGTCGGGCGGATCTTTGAAGTGATGGTTGAGGGTTTGAACGAGGCCCGCGGACAGGTCGTTGGCCGCACCTCACAAAATATAACGTTAAACTTCACTGTTTCCGGACAAGCTGTGCCAAATACTGGAAGTTACACTAATGTCATGGTCACCAAGAGCTTTCCCAACAGCCTGGTGGGCGAGATGGTGGTTTGAGCGGGTCACCGATGCCTCGGCCTGAAGAACAACTACAGAGACTCTATATCGCCGGCTTCGAACTCGAAACTTTTGAGCGCTTTCCCAAGGCCATCGGCGTTGTGCGGGAAGGATACGTCGCGTTCCTTGTCCCAGGACCGGACGGGCTCCAGATTCTGGGGAACGTCGGCAGGCGCATGGGCGAAAGCCTGGGGCCGTTGGTAGAGCGCGGCGGACGTAAGGTCTTCGTGCATAAGCAGGAAGAGATCGAAGCTACGGCCGAGATGATTGAGGCCCTGAAGCAGTTCAGGGAAGACCTGAAGCGGCTACTGCATGAGGCTGACTTGGTCTAATTGGGCACGTCCTGGGCTGGGATTTGGCATATTTTACATAATATACGTTATCAGACGTTGAGCGGGACGGGAGGAAGCAAGACGCAAGGAAGCTGGGATGCGTTTTGGCTCCACTTGGTTCTTCGCGTTGTCGCTCGCGGTGGCTACCCCGGCCACTGCAAGCGGCCACCTGCCGGCACCGCTCGACACCTCACAGGACTTCCACGCGATCGCTGCCGGCATCCACGGCGCCTGCTTCGTAGATACGGGCTTCTCCTGGCAGGCGCCGTTTTCTGATTCTGAATTGCAAGCCCCCAGCCCGAGCGTCTATTCTTCCCCCACTTTTTTCCCACACGAAACGACTCAGCTTTCTTCCCGTTCATCCGGGAGGAGTCGCATGGTTTGTGCCCGTCGAGCCAAGCGCGTTCTTGACTACCTGCGCGACATGATGGACGTGTGCCGGGGATTCCACCGCCACGATCTTTTGCGCGAGTACCAGGACGCCTGGGAGGTTGCAGCAGTCGCCATCTACGGCGCGTTGCCGCCGCGTAAGCCTATCGCGGCGAATTTCGCCTACGTGTCCCTAGCGCCAAAAGCGCCCACCTTCTGGCGCCAGCAAATGCTGGATTCACCGCTCAAGAAGATCGTGGGCCGTTTTCATGAGGAGCGCCGCGACCGTCGCCTGGGGATGGTGGCCACCGATTACGAGATGCTGGAGTGTGGCCACCGCGTTACGGCCGGCGTCCATCTCCCTGATTCGCCGCCGGCGAAGCGGCGCCACTGTTCGCAGTGTTCCAAGCAAAAAGTTTCTCCCGCGGTAGGGGCAGAGGTCGCGGCCGTCGCAGGGGCTGCACGTCCCGCGGCCCTGCCCCGTTTTGACCTTGGGGAAAAGAAACCGCCGGCGCCGGCCGCAAGCTACGCGCAGGCGAAAAGGAGGTGCTGAGTGTTCGAAGCACTTCAGCCGGCCATGATTCCAGCAGCCGCCACGGCGATAGACAAGGGGCTGTCCTACGACGAAGCCAAGTGCGCTTTCCAGACCAGTCTTGCTGCTGAGGCGATGCGGCGAACCGATAGCGACTACCGCGCCGCCAAGATCCTGAAGATGGCGCCCAGGTGGTTTTCTGTGGTGGTCAAAAGGAAACGCTGGAGCGCGTTGCAGCCGGCCATGACCCCAGCCGCGGCCGCGGCGATAGACCTGGGGCTGTCCTACCAGCAGGCAACGGCCGCGTATGAGCAGGCCGTTACCGCTGAGGCGATACGGCGCGCCGGCAACAAACAACGCGCGGCCCAAATCTTGAGGATGGCGCGCACCTGGCTGTCTCGCGTGAGCAAAGGCAACCGCAGAGGCAGCTTCAACCGAGGCGGAGGGAAAAAACCAAAACGGCTTGCCGCCGTGGAGAGCTGAGGCCATGCACTACCTGGTGGACGTGGGCCGGCTGATTCCCGTGACCGCGGTGACGGCGCAAGACGCGCTGGCGCTGGCGGAGCTGGACATCGGGTGCGAGAAGCACATCCACCGCGTCGCTGTGTACGAGCTGGGCAGCGACGGCAAAGAAGTAATCCGGGTGATCCCCTGCACCCAACAACGAAAGGAAGAAAGCCCGTGAAAGACGTAAACCTGAAAACTGCGACCAGCGCCGCGTTGGCGACGATCGTGATTCTGCTGCTGTGCGGCCTGGGCGTGAAGTCCTGCAACGCTGAGGATCTTCCCGACGCGCCCCAGGCCAAACCTCAGCCGGTCCACGCCGGCAACTACTTTCCAGAGCATCGCTTTCTGGACAAATCAAACACCTTCGCACTGGGCGCGATGGTGAGTTTGCGTGCGACGGACGCGGTGATCACCTGCCGCGTTTTGAAAACGGGACGATGGGAGGAAGGCTGGCTGTCCACTAATTCCTGCCGCGGCGTCGCCACCTTCAATGCGATTTTCAGCGCCCTGGGCGCCGGCGGAGCGTATCTGCTGCACCGCACCGGACACCACAAGCTGGAGCGCATCCCCATGTGGATCAGCGCCGGCGGATCAGCCGCGGGGATCGCTCAGTACGCCCAGCAGCGCAGCAGGGGGTTTTAAGGTGGACGACCACTCCGCCCTGGATTACGTGGACAGATTCACCGCGGCTGTGGTGCGGTGGGTTGACGATTATCTGGAGCGCGCCGCCTACCAGGGACCGGCGTGGAAACAAGCGGCCGCGCTGGAGTTGCCGGCCGTTCATGGGAGGGTTTTGCAATGAGCCAGTTCAGATTGGCGCAAACGTCTGCGCCGCTGGAGATCGTCCGCATGAAGAAAAAGAAAGTCCTGGTGATCGTGGAAGTTGAGGGGCCAGAGGAGAAGGTCCACGATTACGCCCGGATCGTTGAAGGCCACGTGCGCGCGATGGAAGGGATCATGCAGCGGATCAAGCTGGTGAGCAGCAAGCCCACGCCACTGCCAACGTTGAACGTTTACACCAGGGACGTGGAAAAAGCATGAGCGCCGGCGCCGACAAAAAACCCGCGTCCCCGCTGTTCGAGGTGCGCTGTCCCGCATGTATGCAGGACTTTGGCGGGTCCACCGCGCTGGAATCCGTGGTGCTGCTGTTCGAGCACCTCAAGGAGAAAAAAGACGTTGACGCTGCCCACTTCGAGGAATGGAAGTGGGGCCAGCAGGTGCTGAAGAACCTGCCCAAGGGGGACGTATGCCCAGGATGAACGGCGAACGGCCCGAAGCGTATGCCGCGCGGAGAGTTTTCGAGTATCAGCGCAAACACGCGCCGTCGTTGGAACTGAAGCCGGAGAGCGTTCCCTGGCCGCGGCCGTGTCTTTGCGCGCGGTACCCGTTCGCGCACTACCACGTGGAAACCACGCCGGTCCTGGACCGGCAAGGCAGGGGCAATGGCTGAAGCAATCCGCAACGCGCCCAACTGGTGTTTTTTCGTCATGGGGTCTTTTGCGGTCCTGGGCTTTCTCCTGGGATGGCGCCTGCGCCATCACGACATCAGCAAGGCCGCGTTGACGTGCAACAAGGGGTACGACGCTGGGCGCGTGATGCGGCCCGGCTTCGACCCGATCCAGGAGACGGCCACGTGGAACGCGGGGTACCTCAAGGGCTGGAATGATCGCGACGCTAACGGCGACGCTGAAGGGAACAGGAAATGACCCAACTCCTGCACAAGCCGGCCAGCACAGAGCCGCCGCTGCTGCTGTTTTCAGATTTTTCCCCGCGCGCCGCTTGCGTCTTTTGCGGTGACGGGAAAGAAGGCCGGTACATGTGCAGCACGTGCCGGCGGGTCCCGCTAGTCCAAATGTTTGGGAATTATATACATGAGTACCGTGGAGGGAGCGAATGTCAACAGTGTTGAGAAGTGAAAAAGTAACCGGGCCTTTGGGCACATTCAGGATTAGCACGGTGAAGACTCTCGCTGGTGGTGGAGCAAACGACACGAGAGGGCCATTCAGCGATGCGGATTACGTTGACGAAACACCGTGGCCGTTTGAAGTCATGGTCTTTAGGGAGGTCAGTATTACTGGCCTGTACCATGCACCGCTGGCCAGTGAATCGGAAGCCATCGAACATCATGCTTTGATGGTTGAAACTATTCGCAAAGGGTTGGAATTCGGCGGCGGGGTGCAGGGACAATTTGGCACTCCCTCTGTCACGGCACAAGAGTGGCGTGATCGCATGGCCGCAAAAGGGTTAGGGACTTAAGTATATAAATCCCAAATGTTTTGGTTGAACAGGAGGTGACGAAAGTGTCTACATCAGCAATCGAGCAAAGACCCACCGCGGCGCCACCGCCGCCAGACAGCGAGACGGCCAGCGTCAATATCCCGCTGAGCAAGATCGTGCCATCCAAAACCAACCCCGGCCGGTCCTATGACGCGGCACGGGACAGCGAAATGGTCGAGAGCATCCGCGCGCACGCGGTCCTGCAGCCCATCTTGCTGCGTACCCCAGGAGTAAAAGGCAGCTCTTTTCAGATCAAGGGCGCCTATGAGATTGTTGCCGGCGAACGTCGCTACCACTGTTCGCTGAAAGCCGGCCGCACACACATCTCAGCCGTGGTCCGCGAGCTGACTGACATCCAGGCGCTGGAGATCCAGACCATTGAAAATGACCAGCGTGAGGATCTGGACCCGCTGGGCAAGTCCGCGGCGTATGCCCGGCTGAGAGACGCCTACCTCGCAGACGGCCTGGGCGATTACAAAAAGCGCATGGTGGAACGCCTGGGGCGCAAAGAGCGCACCGTGGAGCAAACGCTGTCCCTGGGCAACCTGTCCAAGCAAGGCCAGAATCTGCTGGCCAATGGCGATATGTCGCTCAGCCACGCTTACGAAGTTTGCCGCCGCACCGCCGCGGAGCAAAAGAGAATCCTGGACTGGTACGAACATGCGTCCAGGTACTCCAAAGTTTCAGTACGCGACCTGAAGGACCACATTCGCGAGGAGTGCAATCACTTTCTGGACGCGGCGCCGTTCGACAAAAAAGACCCCAAGCTCTTCCCTGGCGCCGGCGCCTGCACTGATTGCCAGAAAAATACCGCGGTCAATCCCAACCTGGTGGACCCGGAGGACCTGAAAGGCAAGAACGGCGGGAAACGCGCCATCTGCACCGATGGCGATTGCTGGAAAACCAAGGTGAGCCGCAACCTGGTCCAGATCGAGGAGGCCGCGAAAAAAGCCCGTGAGGAAGTCATTCACGTTTCCACGTCGCATGCACCCCCCAAGGGCGCCAAAGCTGCTGGTGACTGGAAAGAGGTCAAGCCTGGGAGCTGCCAATATTCCGGTCCCGGCTTGATCCTTGATGGCAAGCAACGTGGAACGGAGATCGAGGTGTGCATCGCCACCAACGTGTGCAAAGAACATTGGGGCAGAGACGTGGAGCCAAACGCCAGCCGCATTCCTTCCCGTCCCCGGAGCGAGGCTGAGAAAAAGGCCATGCTGCAAAAGCAGCGCAACAAGAAGCTGGACCAGGCTTTCAGGATCGCCGCCACGGCACAGCTACGCAAGAGTGTGAAGTCGCTGAAAGACCAGGACCTGAAGGACGTGGCGCTGGCCATGTTTGAAGGAATGGACCGCCGGCTGCGTAATCCTGTCCTGGCCGCAATGGGTTGGAAGACCAGCACGAGCTGGTACGGCCCATCCACGCCCGCCAAACAGATCGCCGCGCTAAAGCCGCCTGACGTTGCAGCGTTCATGGCTCTAATGGCGATCGCAGACAACGTGCTGCCTGGCCTGCCAGACTACATAGGCCGCGACAGCAAGGTGCAGTTGCAGCCATTCGCCAAACGCCACAAGGTGAACCTGGTGAAGATCCACAAGGCCGCGGCCGCGCCACTCCAGGCCAACTGGCGCGTGATTGATGCGCGCAAGAAAGCAGCCAAGGCCAAGCCCAAACCCAAGGCGAAGGCCAAGCCGGCGCAAACGATTGCGAAGGTGACTCGCGCATCGGCCACAAAGGGCATTCTCGCCCACATAGCCAAGAGAAAGGGGAAGGCGAAGAAGGCCGCATGATCGCGATCAGGGAGTTTGAGGTGGAACAAGGGTCCACGCCGAACATGAGTTACCGCGTCGCTTTTCTCAAGGGAGGCGTGGTAGTGGCGGAGTTTATTAGGCCCACGATGCAGGAAGCGGTGGACGCTTGCCACGTCGCCGGGTATCAGTTTGCCGACAGGGCTAGCTTTTTCCTGGAAAAAGGCGGGACATCTGTTGCGCCGGTTTCGTTGCTCGTGTTGAGGCCCAAGCAATGAGCAAATTCTGGCTGAACGCGCTGTGCCTGATCGCGGCCCTGGCGGTGGCGATGCTAGCCGCGCGTTGCTGAGAGCTTCCCCGCTGAAACAGGCGGGGCATCTGACGACGAAGGGAGGACGTTTCCTTTTTTGTTTAGAACTTAGCCAATCAGGGGACCGGACGCCAACCCGCTAGTGGGCTTTGGTCCCCCTGATTCTAAACCAAGGAGCAGGGAGAATGAACCAAAAGTTTAGATACGAGGCGGAGTGGTGGGCACACCCCAACGGCCGACAACAGAATCTCTATTTCGGCCGAACGTTCGCGCTAGCAACGGACGATCCAAGCCAGGCGCTGGCGCTGATCATCAAGAACCCGCCCCCCGAAGCAAACGGCGGTCCAATCAAAAACTTCAGCGGCCCTAACTGGACGGTGTACACAGACTGATGGCCAAGACTCCTCACCATCTGCGAATGCTGGGCGTCCCCGAGGACTGCGGCCCCGATCGCGCCGTCCCCAGGGTGATCGAGGGATATGTTGGCCCCTACAAAAAAGAGGCCATGAGTCTCTACTTCAGCAAAATCTTTGCGCGCGCCCTGCCTGAGTGGAACGCGCCTGAGATCCACTTCAGTGAAGTCACCCACGCCCGGCTGGCAGCGATGAACGGCGTGCGCCGTGAGACTATCAGCCGGCGCATCGGCAAGCTGTCCAGGGGGACAAAGAAATGGGACGAAGCCCAGCGCAGAAAGCGTTCGATGGAAGAAACCAGGCGCGCGGCCGCGCAGGGCAAGCGAGTGCGGGTTGGGCGCCGCAAGCTGGCGTTGCGATCGCTGGAACCCGTTGCGGAGTTGTTTGAAGTCACGCCGCGATTCAACGCCCCCAACCTGTACAAAGGCCCCAAGGGCGCCGTGGGCGGCAAGAACGATCCTTGCCGCGCGGCCCGTGACGCCGCTGAGAAATATGGGACGAAAAATTTTGACTCCACGGCCCACGTCAACGGCTTCAAGCGCATTGACGCCGTCATCTGGCATCCCACCCTGCCCGACGTGGTGCCCTGTGAATGCAAGATGGGCCAGGCGCGGCTTCCCTTCCAGGGGGAATGCCCCACGTGCGGGGGCAAGGGCAAGGTGTTCAAAGGCTCACTGCCAGATTTCGGCCGAAACTTTCTCACGCTGCTTCAGATGTGGGGCATTGAAGACGAGATCCCTGAGCTGCGCGACAATGACGACAAGATCGTGCGCAAGCACAAGCCCGCGGGAATGCTCCAGATCCCGCAGTGGAAGATGGCACAACGCATGGGATGCGACGAAGACACCCTGCGTAAGTATCAGCGAAAAGCTGAGGCCCTGCTGTTCATCAAGGTTGTGGACGGCGACAAATACGGGGCGTGTCCATCGTGCGCCGGCGGTCCAGTGCTGGCCAAAGCCAAGGTTTGCCCGTCCTGCCACGCCAACATTGCCGGCAAGGTGCGCATCACGTCCAGCGATCCCGACAAGATCATCTGGATGCCCGGCCGGCTGATGGAGCACGAGATGTGCCTGGCCGAGCGGCAACGCTTCCTGGAGGCCAAGGCGAAGCTGGCAGACCAGTCCGCTGCCTGGAAGGCTGACCAGGTCCACCTGGAGCTGCTGAAGGAATGGGGAGGCAAGGAGCACACCCTAAAAGCCTTCTGGAATGAGCTGTACCGTCGTTTTGCTCACCACGGGGTCCCGCGTGACGCGCGCAAGGCCCTTCTACCCTCTTACCTCGAGTGATTTGATCCCTTTACACCAGTTTCCTGGCCTGGCACCAGGGAGCGCGACGGGAGAGTTGTCCCCGCCGCGCTTTTTTTGCGTCCCCGCATGGATGGCTGCTATACTCTAACTTTCGCCTATTGTTCTATGGGCAAAAGTTTACCAGGTAGATTCTGGAAAAACGTCCCGGTCGGGCCGATCCCGCCCTCCCCTACCCGTGGCATCGCCAGGAGCGAATAAAATCCACAGGCCACGGTGAATATTCAAGAACAATGTGCGTTTTCTCGGAGTACGACAGTGCGATCCTTCGCAAACCACGGTGCGAAAAATCAGAAGTTGGGCGTGCGAAAAACCCTGTCTTCTCTTAGACTTTAGACCTTCAGACCCCTTATCTAGAGTAGTAGCTAGATTTCCTCGCTGTGCATGGTGTGGAAAGCGGAGCGTCACCAAGAACGTGACGCTCTTTCCCTTTGGGGCTCCGCCCCAAACCCGCAGAACCTCCCAACGAACGGGAGGTGCAATCCAGATGCCACACGGGATAGATCCCACCAGGTCCCACGTGAACGCCGGCGAAGAGCAAAAGCAACCCCAACCCCAAAAACTTCAGCCTGCTAAAACCGCGCGTATGCGTCTAACCCAATCACCCCGGCAACGATCACACAGCCAGGCCCGGCAGAGTTCACACCACTGGACCAGCTTAGATCGCGTATCGTTTTCCAACCGCCGGCAGCACTCACACGTTCCAACAATCACCATGCCTCAGTCCAGCAATTCGTCCAGGAGAAAATATCCCCCGATGATCAGCAGCCCGATCCACACCGGCGCCGGCAGCGAGCTGAGTACAACGCCAGGGTCAACAGTTGCGCTTGCTACTTGGACCTGGCTTAGATCGGGGAAGCCCAGGAGCTGCTGCCCCTGAGCCGCCGCCCCCTGCAAAGTAGTTTGCAAACACATCGTTGGGGCTTACGCCCAGGAACCCCGTCACGTTGGCCACCCATGCCGCGGAATTGCCCGCGTACTTTTTCGCGATCTGTGACCAGGTCATTAGCGGCGAGTAGGTGGAACTGGTCCCGTTGACAATGTTTGTGATTTTTTCGCGAAGCGCCTGCCAGCCGCCCTCTTTGCTGGCGAACACAATCAAAATCTCACCGTCTGGCAGTGTCACGTAGCCAGAGACGGGTTGGCCGTGTTCGTCGCCTTTGCTGAGGTCCCCAGGGTTGTTGTAGCGATCTGGAGGTGCACCGGGAACGTTGGCGCCCTCTGCCGACGCGATGGCCTGGCAGACGGTCCAGATCAAGTCACCACCAGGCCACGTGCTGGGATCAAAGGTGATCATGTTTCTAGTTGTCCAGCTTTACGTCGTATTCCAGCAGGATGGCCGAGTTGCCGCCGTTGGACGTGGTAAATTTGAACGCGATATTTACAAACTCCGCCACCGTTTCATCCACCGCGGCCGATGCGGCCGTCGCAGTGTCCAGGAAGTCAGTACAGCCCACCGCGGTGGTCGCTCCCAGGTTGATGCATAGCTGCCCTTTCGCGATAAACGTGCCAGACGCGCCGATGGTGGACGTGGTAGAGAGTGAGCAATCAAACCAGAATTGGCCGTTGGTGAGGTTGTTCGCCTGGTTCGTGCTGGTGATGGCGCAGCCGGCCGGCGCCACCACAGTGCCAGAGGCGCATCCTGAAACCTGGCACAGCATCAGCTCTGCGTTTAGGACCGACGCCGCGGCGTTGGTATAGACCCCACTGCCATGAACCCTGATCTTGCGTGGCGTGATGTTGGCCAGGTTCGCGGGGATCTGTATGTCGCTGGCCGCGGCCACCAGCGGGGTAAAGTTCGCGGTGGTAATCGGGACTGAAGTCGTGCCCTGGTAGGCGCCCAGGCTGCGCGTGAGGTCCGCGTAAAGCAGCGCCGGCGCCGGCACAGCGTTAATGTTGCCGGTGATGTCCTGGCTGGCGCCGGCGATCGTGATCTGCCCCGTGGTGAAACACTGAGGCCCTGTGCTGCCAGGGTCCGGGTAGCTGGTGGTGGGAGCTGAGCAAATCGAAAACTGCCAATGCGTGCTCCCTGGCGTAATCGAACCGTTGGCCATCAACGAAAGCGCGAACTGCCCCGCTGTGTTAATGGTCACCGGGGACACCGGCGGGATCAGCGGGAAACCCGTTGCGGTCACGCTGGGCGACGCGCCGCCGCTCACGTTGACAAACTGAGGCATGACGGTCCCGCCCCCATAGGGCACGCCGTTTTTGTCCAGGACCGTCCCGGTGATAGACGTGATGGTTTGCCCCGCGGCCGGCAGGACCGCGGCGAACGAAGCGGCCACCAGCAATAGCGCGGCCGCAAGAGTTGTTTTGACGCTCATACTTGTTTCCTCCAAAAAGTTGCTATCGTTTCTTTCCCCCGCTGAACATCAACAGCGCGGCGCCGCCGGCCAGCAGGACCCAGTTGGGGATGCCGCCGATCATGGCGCCCTGCAGCCAGGTGGCGATGGAAGCCATAAAGTCGGCCGGCGCCGGCGCAGATGTTTGCGCTGGCGTCCCCGTGGTGGTGGAAATAACCAAGCCGGACGGCGTGACCGCCGTGGGCGTGGATGCCGGCGTGGACGCGGGCGATTGCGTCACCGCGGGCGCTACGGTGGAAGTGGGAGCGGACGCCGCGGACGGCGTGGCCACGGGAGTGGCGGCCGGCGGGGTGTAAGCGATTGCGGCGCCGCTGGCGTCGCAATAATGGCTGGACCCGTCCGACATGTTGCACTGGAAAACTCCAGGCGCGACGCTCAGCGTATTGACCAGCGTGACCGTGGCGCCGGTTTGCGTGGACACCGGCGTACCCGATGGCGTGACGGCCGGCGTGGGCGCCGATGTGGATGCCGCCGCTTGTGCCGCGGCCCATTTTGCAGCCAAGTCCGCAGGGAGTTGCTGGCCAAACTGCTGGAGCACGCTTATCTGCGTCGCGTCTGGCGTCTGTGGTGAAAAAGAAAACGATTGCCCCGATGCAGAGATGAACTGATCAGGCAGGACCGGGTAGCCCAAGCCCAGCCTCTTGCGCGCGTGAACGTAGCGGCGATGGATCACAAGATGCTCCCCTGAACGTCCAGCGTGCCGGTATTTGCGACCCCGCACGTGGTGAGCTGGACCTGGACCGTGTGTCCCACAGCGCCGGCCAGGCTGGGATTCCATTGGAACCTGAAAGTTGTAGTACCCACCTCAGTTGCTGCGCTGGTCCACAGGTTCACAGAGGCAGTGGTGTCCACTACCAGGAGCTGAGAGGTTCCGGCGGAACATCTCCCGCTGATCGAAAACACGTGTGCGCGCTGGAATACGTTTCCAGCCACCAGAGTGAAAGTCACAGAGGCAGTGGCGTTCACAGCGGTGGTCTCTGCGTTGTTGGTGTTAGCCGGCTGAATCGCGGCCGGCTGAGCCGCACCAGGCGGGTAAAAGTAGTAATAGCCTGTGTAGTTTCCCGCTCCCGTGCACGAGTTGCATCGCACGCTGATGGCAGTACAAGACATTGCCGGCACCGGCAGCAAAGTTGAACCTCCGCCGGTTAGGGTCAGGGACGACTCTGTGCTGACCGCTCCAAAATCAAAGCATCGCGCTACGAGAGTGCCGCCGGTGAAATTGGCGGATGCGCTGATTACGATGTAACCCGCGGTTGACCCATAAGGGGAATTGATCGTTGGAGCGGTGATGGTCCCAGATTGTGTCTGCTGGGTAAAAAGCACTTTTCTGATCTGCTGGCCGGCCCCATAGAGGCCAAAAGGATTTTCCGGGATGGCTGAGGTGCCAACGTAATTGGCCGTGATGGTATCAGCCACGTCGCACGTCGTACACTTCGCCAGATTCACCCGCAAAAAAGGATAGTTGCCAATGCCAAGGACCAGGCCCTGGGCGTTCTGGCTGATCTCTGTGCCATCATCGCTGATGGGAAACCATGTACCAGTGACGCAAGTCGCGGAGTCGCTGTTAAAACTGCCTTCCAGTCGAATCTGTACTCCTGTCGGCGCGCCGGTTGCTCCCGTCTCCTGGTAGAAGAGAAAATGGACGGTCTGCCCCACGTTCGTGATGCAGGGGGATGCGGTAGGAGCACTTACGCCGTTTAGGTTTAGCTGCGTTGCGGACGCCGACACGCTCTGTGGGGACACGTTGGTGACCTGGCCCACGGCCGCGGCCGCGGAGAGTAAGAGCAAAATCGAAAGTAGAATCTTTTTCACGAAGTCCCCTTTTGGTGTTGCGATCTTTCCCAGAGTCGCCGGCGGATCGCGTCCAACATCAAGCCCACGTCGTCAACCTCTTGGTCGGCTGGGATGTCGTTTTCCTGGCAGTACCAAATCCAGATGAGCTTGTGTTGCAGCATGAACACGTCCATCTTTTTCTCGAAGCGGCGCATAGTGCGTACCAGCCACACCACCGGCGCCCCCAGCCCGCCCACCACAGCGATTAATGTGGCGACGAAAGCCAGATAAGGGTTAACGTTGGCCATGAAAGTAGGCATCACCAGATCGAATCCTCAGTTGCGCGCCACTTGGGGTAAAACCATCCGCTGAGCCGCCCGCCGGCCTGCACTCCGCCCGCGGCCAGGCTCACGTTGGAGACTTGCAGCACCACGAGTTGCTGTTCGTACACCAGGATGCCAGCCGTCTCTGCTGGATTGTTCACCGCGCCCAGGCTGGCCAGGATGTTGTCGTAATTGCGAATCACTCCCGCGTTGGCCAGGATCTGCCAGATCAGCGAGCCGGACCCTTCAGTCCAGCCGCCGCCCACGATCACGTTGCCCACGCGCTTGATTACGCCGTGGAAGCCCTCGGGCACAGTGAACGTGACCACTACGCCGCTGGCCGCGATCACCGGCAGCGCGATATAGCTGGTGTAGTCAAAGGCCAGGCCGTCTGGAGGCATCCACAGATGCGCCGGCAGAGAGATTTCTTGCGGCAAAATTGTTTGGCTACTCATCCACGCACCCCGCGATCACGACCTGAACGCCGTTGGCGCTGGCCTGTAAATTCTGAATTCTCACCAGGATGGTGTGGCCGGCGTGGAAGCGGTAAGGCTTACGCAGGGAAAAAGGATGCCGCGCACTGCCCCCAAAATTCACGTCGTTAACGCCCACGATCGAAAACCGTTTTCCCTTCCCTGGCTGAGTGGACATGTCGCGGATCTGCACGCGGCATCCTGGGTTGGCCCCGGTCCCGCCCACCGTGGTAGAAACCATCAGCGTGTGAGCGAGAAAGTCCGACTGGCAGACCTGGCGCAGTTCCACCCACTGATTGGCGGGAATGGTCACGTCGCCCGCGGCGCCGCCAAACACTTGCCAGAAGGGACGCCGGCCGCGCATCTGCCGGCGATCGCGCAAGCTGGGCACATACGCCCGGCTGGCCAGCTTGGCAGTGGATAGCCACAACCCCAGCGCGTGACGCCGCGGTCCCTTGAAGCGGTCCTGATTCCAGATGCTCATGTCAGCCTGTCCACCTGTGCCTGGTAGTGCTGCGCTATCCGCGTGTGCAGCGAGTTGACAGCCTGCGACTGTTCAGGCTGTTTGAACTTCTTAAACCAGCCATCATTCGCGGCCAGTGTGTTCACCTGGGCAGGCGTAAGCTGTGCCGCGGCCATACCCTGGGCCGTGGACAGCAACGCTTGCACGTCGGCCTTGGTGCGAATATCCTGCGCGGCCACGATCTGTTGTTTATCGTGGTCCCGGTTGCCAGGATGCTGGACCAGGACCAGGCGTGTGACCGGGTCCAGCACTTTGGCGTAGATCCAGTGGTCCACGCCGTCAGTCTGTCTGATCTGGACAATGTCCCCTGCGTTCATAAAAAGTTCTCCCTCTCCTCGCGAAGTTCAGGCCGCGGGGGGTTATGCCTTGACGATCGCGCCCTGGCTGCCTTGCGCCGGATTGTCCCGCGGGTAGAGCTTGTAGCCACGAAGCACCAGTTGGATCGTGTTGCCCGCGTTGGAACGATCTGTAAAGCTGGCCCGGACCACTGAAGACCTGGCCCACACGTAAGGCTCTACCAGCGGGAAAGGCAATTGCGCCGTGCCGGCAAAGTTCTCGCCGTTCACGTTGGTAGTGGAAAGATTCCTGCCGGTGGAAGGATCGAGCAGCGACACAGAGTAAATCCCGGTAGAGTTGGCCACGGTAAAGACCCATTCAAAGTCCGCGTCCTGGTCAATCTGCTGCTGGACAGGCAAGCCGGCCTGCAGGGCGGTAAGGACCGCGTTGGGCAATACCAGGTCATAAGGCACGCGAATGGGCTGTTGCTGGATCACGCCGTTGCCCTGGCAATTGGGACAAGTCTGGAAACCGCCGCGGCCGGTGGGCAGTGCGCCCTTCCCTTTGCAGGTGGGGCAGGTCACGCCGGCTGCCAGTGCTGATGGTGTGGTGGACATAAATGTCTTTTTCCTCAAATCTCAAAAGAGTCTGCAAACTCCAGGGCCTTACCGGCCCTGGAGCTAAAGCGTTTTCTTAAAAGCCAGCAGCGGCGATCGCCGCGTCTGGGTTTTTGTAGCCCATGCTGAGCAATTCCTGGCGCGCGTAATCGCGGTTCAAGAATTGACGCATCTCATCGCGTGACACGTGCGCGATCTTGGGCATGGCCTTCACCTGTTTACTGTTGGCGTGCTGCTGCAAAATCCCCAGCGTCACGTGCAAGCCGGTGCTAAACAAGGCGATCCACATGGACGCCTTTTGTTGCGCGATGGGATTTTTGATTTTCAGCGTAGCGAGCGCGGCCTGGTCCACCTGCGCGGTGAACGCATCGGCCCCGTTCAGCAACGCCTGGTAGGCATCTGCGCCTGGGTTGGCCAGGTAGGTGTCGCACGCCGCGGTGAGCTTATCCAGCGCCGGCCCGGCGCCATCCACCAGAGGCTGGAGAACGCCGGCAATGTCGGGATCTAAAACCCGCACCTCTCCGACAATCATCTGCGCCTGGGGCAGCAAAGCCTTGGCAGTCTTTAGCCCGCCCTCTACCCGCTGGACCGCGGCCACGGTTTGGGCCTGGCTATACGTGCAGCCCGTTGTGGCGATTGGCACAACGATCAGCGCAGCGCACAGGAATAAAGATAGGCTGGACTTGGCCACGTTCGCCGCGGAAGGCAGCGCGCCGGGCGACGGCATCCAGTGATTGAAGATCGCGCCGGTGGCCACCACGACCGTGGACCACGCGGGATGCGTCGTCACGAACTGGACAAGGTATTTTTGTATCTCAGGAGAGAGCGCGGTGAGCACCGTCCCCAGCAATGGCAGCAAAGATGGAAGCAGCTTCTTGAAATTCGCGTTTCGGGTTCTCCCGGCCGCAAAAGCGGCCAATTTCGGCCATTTCTTAAGCCCTGGGCGCCCGGCGCAAACGTTTGCGCCGGGCGCTTTTGGGGGTTGTCTTACTGCACGGCGCGGAACAGTGTGCCGTCCAGGAACACGTGGCTGTAGATCCCGGTGCCCGCGATCGGGGTGCCAGGAGCCGCTACGACGTTCGCGGTGGTGAAGGGCGCGGCCGTCACGTTGCTGATGGTGGGGTCAATCACGCAGTTGAACTGCTGCTGCTGCTCGATTGGCACTCCGCCGTAAGCCAGCGTGTAGGTGTTGCGCGCGTCCGGCCAGCCGTTCGCGGTCAGCGAATAGCCGTTGGTCGCGGCAAACGTGCCCATCATGGACGCGAATGCCCCGCCGCCGGCCGGCAGCCGTCCAACGATGGTGTCCTGGTAGCTCTTCCCGTTCACGTTGAATTGGAAGAAGCATTCCATGTACTTTTCCAGATCGTTGCCGACTACGTTGCCCTCAGTGAACACGCTGATAGCGCGAACAATGTGCTTGTTGGGCGCCTGCAACACTCCGGCCAGGATCTGGCTGGTGTGCGCCGGCGTTTTCACAAAGCCAGCGACGCCGCCAAAGTTGTACGTCTGCCCTTGCGGGACAGCGAACAGCGTCAGCTTGACGGTGGCCGTGTTGAGCGCGACCGCGTAGATGTCATAGAGGGCCTGGGTGATTCCTTCCAGGTAGCCCGCCATGATGGGGTTTTTCCGGCGAAGCCGGGGACGCCCCAGGTCGAACCCTTCCAGTTCAGGCAGGTGCGCGAACTTGCGCGATGCTTGCTTGGTTTGGCGATTGGTTGCTCTCATCTCTAACACCTCCTTCTGAGAGACTCAAATTCGCCAAATGCAAAAACTCTAAAAACTCTCCAGTCTCGGGACCGCGCAACCGACCGATGCGCGATCCAGCGAGGGATAAAGGCCCATACTCAAAGCGAGGACGTGGCGGAGCCGCCTAAGCGGCCCAGCGCGAACCCCAACGGGTTGGCTCGTCTGACGCCGCTCCCGGCAGTGCCGCCGGCGCTGCTGCTGCCGCGGCCAGTTGCGCCGCGGTGGACTGCGCCGCGGACTGGACCGAAGGCATAGGCGAGCCGCTGTAGCCAGGATTCAGCAGGTAAGGACCCTGCCCTGACGTAGGCAGCGGGAATGAGTTTTCGATGTAATAACCCATGTCCCCGCTCAGACCGATCGGGAAACTGGACCCGAAGAAATTGTTAAAGATCCTCAGACCCGTCGCGATCAGACCGCCGGCCAGGAAGTGCGCGCCGGCTTGCGGACCGGCAAACTTGCCAACCAACTGGCCGCCGATGAAGGCGGTCGCGCCGTTCAGCACATAGCCGATAACGCCAGTGTTGTACTGAGCGGCCACCAGGCCAGGAGCTGCGAGCGAGCCGACTGCGCCGGCCGTGCCCCACAGCAGAAGCCCGCCGATTTCGCGAATGCTGCCTGCCCCGCCTGGATTACGACGGCGCCGGAAGCTCTTGCGATGCCTCGCTCCGCCAAACCCAAACGGGTTTGAACGGCGGTGACTCGTGCGCCGGTGATGCGTGTTGCCAATCCGGCGGTGAGACTTTCTCTTTTTCGCCACGATAAAAACACCCCCTCCCCCGCTGAGCTTTTGGCCTCTCGGCTTGTGAACGCGCCGGCGAAGGCCGCGCCCTGAACTTGGATTAACGACTCTGATCTTCATAAAATTGCCCCTTTAAATTCGATTGCAGGCGTCCCTGGCCTTTTTCAGGTCTTACCCCACGCGCACAACTTCAATCACTTACGCCGGCGCCGCGCCTTGCTTTTCTTTGCCACTGGCAAGCCAGCGCGCCTGGTGCGACCGCGACGCGCGGGATTGCGTTTCTTCTTTTTCCCGCGGCCGCGCGTGGACTTAAACTCAAACTTCAGCCCCGCGGCCTTCAGCGCCTTGCGTATGCCGCGCGCCTCGCTCGGGTTCTTTGCAACGATGGTCCTGGCTTTCATGCTCTCCTCACCCCGCTCTGTCTATGCGATACCTTCCGCCGAAAAAGAATGCTTGCCCGGTGTCCTGGTCAATCAGCAACTCCATCTGCGTTCCCGTTCCCGGCGCGCCGGCGCACTGTGCGATCCAGCCCTCTGCCAGCCCTTCTGGCCTGATGAGGATCTGCGCCACGGGACCAAAGACCAGAAACCGCGTGCCCTTCAATTGCCCGCGCGCGCGATCGCCCAGCTCTTGCTTGATCATCGGCGCCGCTGGCGGGACGTAATCGCCGGTGACCTGCGCCGCGGTGGGAATTGGCGGGACCCACGCGGGATCTGGAATATCAGGTAGGCCCACTCTGCCATCCGCACGAACGATTGGGTCCAGCAGCAGCAGCGTGCTGCGGTCCTTGGTTTGTGCGATCCGCGGCATCAGGCTCTGGCCTTTTTGTCCTGTCCCGTAAAACTCCAAACGCACGCCTAAGCTGTTGGCGACTGCTGCGCTGGGCAGCGCGGCGCCTTGCGACGCCTCCAGTACGATCACCCACGCGCGGCCGATCAGCTCATAGTCGTTGTGCAGAATTCTGTCTTGTTGCCAGCTCAGCGTGCTGGCCGGCGAGTCCATCGTGCCCTGTGAAGTACCCATTTCTCAGATCCTCGCTTTCTTCCACTTCGCCAGCTCGCGCTGTGCGTTGCGTAGCTCTTTCTCCTGGTCCTTGACCATTCCCCTTGCCTGCGCCAGCCTTTCCTTCTTGCCCTGGACCTTCGCGCGCAGCTCACGGAGAAATAGCCTGCGTTGTTTCTTTTTTCCCGCGAGCGTGAGGACTGGTGGCATCTAAAACACCCCCAGCAGTTTTGCCGCTGCCAACCCGCCCACGCCCCAGATCACGATCGCCGGCAAACCAGTGGACGCGGCGAGCTGGTCCACCAGTGAAGCCGCGGCGCCAACTGGATTGCTTGTGATTGAAGGCGCGCCACCAGCCGTGATTGCGTTGCCGCTGGCGTCACATGGCCAGGTGCGGCCTTCGTTCTTCCCAAACGTGGTGTAGTGCGTCCAGGCCCCGGCCGGTCCGCCCGCCGTCCCCATGCCGGGGTCCGCGGCCACGTCGGGATAAAGTTTCCAGTAGGCTTGTGCGCACGCCAGCGACGCCTGCGCCGGCAGCATGGCCGCGTATGTAGCTTTTCTTTTCGCGATCACGCCGCGGGCCTCCGCCAAAATGAAGCACGCCGCGTTGCAGTGGCTGGAGTCCTGTTTCAGAATAGGGCTTACGTTCTGCTGCAAATCTGAATACAGTTTGTCCAGCGACGGCCCCGCCTGCGCCGCGGTGATCACTCCCTGCTGGACCGCCTGGTCAATCACGCTCAGCGAGTCATTGATCGCCTGGACCACAGCGCAGATGATCTGCTGCTCTTGCTTCACCTTAGCCGCGTGGTGGGCGAAGATGGCGCCAAAGACTTCCAACACTCCGCCCACGGCCAGAACGACCGGCGCCAGCGGCCCGGTTGCGCCCGCGGCGATCGCCGTTGTGGCCCAGGAGACGGCCGCGCTGCCACCCGCGCTAGTGATAAGCGCCGCTTTGCTCGGCCCGATGACGCCTGAGCAATTCTCCGCGGTGTAGAGCGCGCCTTGCGACATGGCTTGCTGTACAACCTGCTGCACGTTGGCCGCGGCCGGCGCGCCAGACTGCCCCGCAAAAACCTGCTGCAAGATCGTGGCATCGTCGCCCAGGCGAGTGTGACGCCGGCGCGCAACGCGGCGCGCGGGGAGCGGCTGCGCCCCAGGGGGGTAAGACCCCAGCGGCAACGGGCGCCGGCCTAGATCGTTCGTGGTTGGAGTCTGAACGTACATCGGGCGCTTAGGGTTCGACCTCCAGCAGTTTGGGCTTTGCCTGCTCTGCCGGCGTGCGGGGTTCGAGTTGGTCCGCGGGAAACATGACCAAGCTGCCTTCCATCGAATGCCCAGACGGGTGATCGCTGCCAGTGATGCGGCATACAAAGTTGTCGGCATCAGGCAGGCCCTCATGGGACACTACTTGTGCGGGCACGCCGGCCAGGTGTGGCGCTGTGATGGTGACCAGGTCGCCGCGTTTGAATTTCTCTTCCATGATTCGCTCCTTTAGCCCTCTAAAACGGGACAGCAGTTTTGTCAGTACCTCTCGCACGTCGAATCCTCCAGATCTGGTCCGCGAACGATGAACGCCGCGCGGGCGACGTGGCCCTGATCATGGCGATCGCTTGCCGCGGGTGCAGATCGTTGGACTCGCCTTTCAAACTCTTGACCGCCATCATCCACTGCGCCAGAGACTTTGCCGGCTCCGCGGCCGGGTTGTATTCCTGGTCCACGCGCTGGCCGATGTTGTAGCGTTTCATCAGATACGCCACCAGGATGTTGTGAGCATGGCAGGAGTACACCAGGTTCCTGGGGTCGTTGTCTGACTCCACGCCGTTCAGGTGGTGGACCCGCGGGTTTTTCAGTGACCCGCAAAACACACACCGCTTGGACTGGCGTTTGTCAATGCACTTGGCCGCGCGGTTGCGCTGCTGGCGATCAGTGATCTCGCCGGCCGGCTTTCGAGTTTCAATCTGGCATTGCATCAGTTGATGATCCCCGGCGCTTCCACGCGATACGATCCGCCCACAAACAAAACTTGCTTGGTCAATTTGTCAAAGACCAGGCGCGGCCGTTCCCCGCCCTCTTCCCCGAATACGTGGACCCACTCCAGCACTTCGTGGGGCTTCTTGGCGACGTAGACCACAAACGTGGCCTCGCCCAGATCCACAAAGTCCTTTTGGGTGTCGGTTTCAAACTGGCTCACGTCAATCTCCAGCGGCTCTGTGCAGATCACGTAAAGCTGTTTGCCGTTGGGCGAGCTGGCCAGCAGAGCAATCTCTTTCAGGTACTGGTGGGGATCGTCCAGAACTCTCTTGACCTGGTCCACCTGCGGCCCGGTGAGGAATGCCATGTGCGGGAGCTTTTCCCAGTGCTGGACTACAGCGTCCGGCCGCGGGTTGATCTTGTCGAATTTCTCACCGTTCACGCCCAGCGCGACCAGCGGCCCCAGGATGGTGTAGTCCTTGCGTCGCTTCGCTGAAACCTGAAGATCAAACTCGCCTTCCGGCGCGCGCTTGTGGAATTGCTCGTACAGGTCCTTCGCCTGGTCCGTCGCGTTGGGGTTCCCCCGCGGTCGCACGTAGCCCTCTAGCTCCGTGTGTCTTTCCCCGCGTCGGCTTTTTGGGGTGCGCTTTAGAAACGTGGCGAGATCCCGTCTGGTCCCTGGCTTGTCATAGTCGCCCGGCCGCGGGTTCCCTTTCTTCTTTGACACTCTGACTATGTTGCTGTCGCTTGCGATACCCGGCGTCCCATGCGCTCCACCCATGTTGAGGACCCAGCCGCCGCTGCTGCTTGGCATGACTGCGCGGCCGGTGCGCTGCTGGCCATGCGGCGTGACGATCGTGACGCGGTCCCCTGGCCGGATGGCGTCCACCAGGCCGGGGTTCTGGCGCAAACGTTTGCCGGGGTTGCGCCTTAAATCGAACTCGACGCCGATATGCTCCGCGGCGCCGTGGGTGCGGCCCGATGCCCGTTTTGCGATCTCCAGAACTTGCTGGTGGGCTTCGCCGGTGAATGGCTGGCCGGCAATCCTTATGTCCAGCCAATTGTGCGCGGTCCCGCGGCCGTGGCCTACTTTCGCCTTGAATCCTGCTGCGGTGAGTGCGCGGCGAACGTTCAGGATCTCCGCCGCGCGTTCTTCCCGGCGATTCTCTGTATTTTTCTTGCCGGCCACGTGGGCTATCTTCTCGCCCGCGCCAAACGCCAGCCCTTGCACCAGCGCGAGGGGCAGAGGGTTTTTCGCGGAGTGCTTCGCCAAGGCGCGGCGGCTGTATACCTTTTCCGGGTTGCCAAAGATGATCAGCTCGCCGGGGTTCTTGCCCACGGCGCGCCGGAACAGAGATTCAAAGCCTTCCCCGCTCGCCGGATGGGGGACCATCTTTTCCGCGACGGGCTTTTTGTAGCCTAGGTTTCCCAGGGCAGATAGCACGTCGCCGCGGACCGAGCTTGCCTGCGCGACGCCGCTCGGGCGGGCGCGGCGACGTGTGGCTGGCTTCCCGCCTAGTCCGGGACTGAGCGGAACGCCAAACAGCGAAGCAAAGCCCTTGCGCGCGGCGCCCTTCATCTTGTGGACGATCTTTTTACGCACGCGCTTTTTCTCTGAGCGGGTGAACAGCGGATTGGCGTTGGGCTGGGTCACTATGCTTGTTTCTTCCTCAGCAGGTCGAAGTCAGGGAACGCCATGCCAGGCGGTGCGATCGCAGGCGGTGCGTTCAGCCCCAGCATGTCGCGCTTGTTTTTTTCCAGCGTGGTCGTTGCCAGGGAAAGCAGCGCCAGCGCGTCCAGGATGTTGGAGTGCATACAGCTAAACTCCCCGGTCTTGGGGTTGAGCCGGACAAAGAGATACGCTTCGCCCTCGGGGATCCCCTGCGGTTTGCTGTTGTCAGACATACGTCCTCCGGGTAGAATTCACGCCACACCCCCTTGGCTGAAAGGAAAGCCCGTGGCCAAACTCCGCTCCAGCACGATCGTCAGACACTACGACCCAGACGATGAAGACCGGCCGCGGCGCCGGCGTGGGCGCGATCCAATCCGCGAGATTGCGCGCGCTGCTTTGCTGGTCTTGATCCTGTGGCTCCTCTACCAGATGTTTAAAAGTTATCCCCACTAGAAAGGAAAGCCCGTGGCCAAACTGCGTTGGATCGCCGGTATCGTCCTGGTCCTTCTTGTCGCAAGCGGCGCTTACAGCGTCATTTCCCGGCGCATGGCAAGTGCGAGATTCAGCAGCCAGGTTTACGGGGAAGTCCCCGATGCCCCCAAAAGTTTTGTGCTGAAGCCAGGTCAGGCGATGACTCTTGGACCGCCCCACAGCGCCGGCAACGTGCGATACGACGTGGCTTCCTCCATGCCGGTGAACACTGGGTTGATGGTCAGCGGCGGACGCTGGCCCAGAGACGCGATCTGCTACGAAGCCCAGGTGTTGGCCTCTGTGAAGTCCTGCAAGGTTGACCCGCCCAATCCTCAGTGGATCGTCGTTGCAGACACCAGGACTTCCAGCGATGTCGTTGCCGGCGCGATTTTTGGAAACCAGCAAGTGATCGCTGACAACAAAGTGACGGTCACCATCTATCACTGGGGTTGCGCGAGAAACTGCTGCGCGACCCTGGATTGCCGGTAACGCCAGACAAAGCGCGATCTGTAAGACGTTTCTCATAGGTTCTTGATCAACACGATCGCGCCGATAGTCAGCGCGATGCCGCCCACGGTCCCCACGCCAAGCCCAGAGAACAGCGAGCTAATGTCAAAGGGCGGATTGGAAGATCCAGATGGCGCCTGGTCTGAATAAACCAGGCCCGGCGAAACTGGCGCATCAGTTGCAGGACCAGAGGCAGAGACAAAAGTAAAGCTGGCGTTGCTGATGTTGTCAGAGAGGACCTTGGCCATCTCCATCCCGGCGTTCAAAACAATGCTGCCCTGCCCTGAGTAGACGAAAGAGATTAGATATCCCCCACCAGGAGCCGGCGTTGGTGTGACGTTGCGAAAATTTGAATCGCTTTTCAGGGCAGACACGATATCGCTGGTAGCCAGACCCACGCAGACACCAAACAAACCACAGCTCACGTTGAACTGAAAGACGTAGTTGCCTCCAATCACCATCGTGCTGCCAGGGTCAAGAGTGCCCAGGCCACTAAGCCTCACCGGCGCGTGGACGCCGCGGGCAAAGGCATCGTCGCGCGTGAGTCTGATCATGTGCGCGTGACGGGCTGCAGCGGCGTGGATATGCTGCATACGTTGGGCGTGGTCCATCGCGGCCGCGGATGCTTTCCAATCGGGATGCGAAAGCCGGCGCAGCTCGCCCAGGGTGCGCACCGTTCCCGGCCGCCAGCCGTTGGGATTGTCAGTGTTCGCGCGCATGTAGCTCATCGCGCCACCGTCCAGCACCGTTTGAGCGGGTCAGTTGCCACGTCCACGCGATAATCGGGTCCATAGCAAACGCGATCGCCGGACAGCAGTTCGTACGCAAACTCTGAACAGAAGCCCAGCTTTTTGCAGGGATAGTCGTTCTTGTCCTGGGCCACGATCTGAGGGACGTTGGGATCGAGAATGTAGAGCTTCACCGTGTGCTTGGGTGCAGCACAGCCGATCGCGACGAAGGCCAGAAACAGAAATAGCGTTTTCTTCATTTCTTTTTCCCTCCAAACAGCAGCAGCGCCGCGATCCCGCCCAGGACAAGGTAGCTGTTCTTCACGCCGGGAATCATCTGCTGATCAAACCAGGACGATGCCGGCGCCGCGGCCGCGGCCACCGTTGCCGGCGAAGGGATTGTCCCCGACGTGGGCGTGACCACCAGCGGCTTGGTGCTGGCCTGTGTGCTGGGGACTTGTGCCGGCAGAGTGGTGAACACGCCCGGCTGGGTCGCGGGATTCAAGCCAGGCCAGGCGCCGGGCAGTGTGTCAGGATTCTGAAAGGGTGTTGGAGCGGCAACCAACACAGGCCCGCCCTGGAATGCAGGAGTCATTGGCGAGCCGTCGCTGATAGGCTGCGGCGGACCAAAGGGCTGCGTGCTGAAGTCGCTGCCGGCAGATCCAGCCACGACAAAGCCCAGACCCAGGCGCCGCGGGAATGGCACGTGCACGCGACTATGCGGGAAGATGGTGCCTCGCCTCATCTGCGCTTCCCCTTATTGGCCATCGCCATCACCAGCAACGCTCCCCCGCCCAGCAGCGCGACGTTGGGGATCACTGCGCTGCCAATGCGAGTTGACCCGCTGAACAAAGTGGAAACAGAAGTCTGCGCCGGCACAACCGTTGGCCGCGGCGTTCCCGCGTTGAAGCTGAACACGATTGGAAAGCCGCTGGGCGATGTGGCGGTGATAGGCGGGACGGCCGGGTTGGCAAAATCAAACGTTGTGCGCTGGGTTCCTGGAGCTGGGGCCACCACAGTGGGAGTCACACCGGGCAAAGACACGTCGCCCTGTTCAGTGGCCATTGAGGGATCAGGCGGGCAAGGCACGATCGTGCCATCGGGCTGAGGCCCACACACGTCTGCCCCTAGTCCGCTGCAGGGCGCCCCGCAATTCAGATTGGACATGCCGCGCCGATTCATATCGTCATGGCGATGCCGGCGCAAACGTGTGCGCCGTCCAGGGCTGGTGCGAGAGATGATCCTGCGGCCATCGGGGAGCTGCACGAGCTGGTGGCCGCTGGCGGTGACCGGCTGGCGCAAAGCGGTGATGGCCACCGGCGCCGGCGGCGGCTGGGGAGTTTGCTCAAACACGCCGCGCGGGAGAATGTCAGTGTTGTAGAAGCGATATTTACCCGTGGCCGGGTCCACGCGATAGGTGACCGCGCCCTGGCCTTGCGACGTGGCCCGCGGCGGTGGACCAGGCGGGACCCATTCACCTGAGACGCCGCGTGTGCGCGACAATTCAGGCTGAGCGTAACGGGGGTAAGGCGCGCCGTCCCAACCCATGCGGGGATTAATCGGCTGGCTCAAGCTGGTAGTGGGCAGAGGAAAGCGCGCGCGCTGGTACCAGCCCAGCGGCCGGTGTCCAAGATCGTTCTCAGTCGAAGTGCGAATGTAGCTCATCGTCTGCCCCCAAGCGCCATGAACGCCAGAAGGCCGATTCCCCCGTAGAGCATCCAATCGGGAATGGTCCCCACGGCCGACGTCACAATGCCACCAGGCGCGCTGCTTACCATGAGCTGTCCCGTGGGTGAAACAGGCACGAGCTGGCCGGTCGTTGGATTGACGGCGAAGCCAGGCACGCTGGGCCGTATGCCGGTGTTTGTCGCGTTGATGATGCTGGCCGTGGCCTGGCCGGCCGTGCCCACGATCTTTGCGATGCCGGTGGCGATGTCTTCAAAGTCGCCCATGCGACGCAAGCGGCCCGGGCGCCGGCCGTCGTAATAGCCGCCCAGCCCTTGAATGTCCTGAAAACCGGCGTTGGTCAGCGACCAGACGCGCTTGCGAAAGTAGTTTCGCGGCCCGCGGCCAAAAGCAGGATTGCGACGTGCAGAGTCCAGAGGGAGCCATTGGCCGTCAATCTCTACCTCGCAGTAAATGTGACTGAAGACCCGCGGCGCGCCGGGATCTGAACTGACGGTGACCAGGCGCACGTCGTGGCCGATGGTGGCCAGCAGAGAAGGCAGCAGGACGCTGTTAATGTCGTCACAGTCGCCGGCGCGGACCAGAAGGATCTCGCGGGCTGTCCTCAGCGTTTCAATGCCGGCAATGTCCCGCGTGAAGCGAATGTTTTGCCTCACCCATTCGTAGACGGCGCGGATCTCGCCTACAAAGTCAAATTGCTGGACGCCGGCCGCGCGCACGATGGCGATCGCGAATCGGTTGATGTACTGGTCCGTCATGCCCTGGTGGACCAGCTTGCGTATGCGTTCAATCGTCTGCGCTGTGCCGCGGTCACCGTCAGACAGGGGCAGGCTCAAAGTGGGTTGCAGGCCCAGCAGGACCGCGAGCTTGTCAGGGGGAGGGCTTTGTGTTCGCGTCGCGAGTTGCTGATTCATTTTGGGCGCCCCTTCTTTCCCATCGTCCTGGAGTGCAGCACTGCCAGGAACAATTCCAGCACCGGCCTGGTTGCCGGCGTCACTGGAATCACCGCTTGCTTCTTGGTACCCGCTAGCACGCCGTTCAGGTCGCAAAACGCTTTCTGCAGCTGCGACGCATTGGGGGGAGCCTGCATTGCGAATTTAACGGCCAGCCGGTTTGCATTTGACTTTGGTCAGTAGCTCGATCGCGGCTGGCCTGGGTACCGAGCGGGGTGAGTCTGGCAAAGGACGCGACGGGACGCAAGAGTTTGCCTGTTACAGGGAAAACCACGTGCCCTGTTACAGGGATGAGAATGTACCCACGTGCGCTATACAGGGATTTTTTGCCCACCTGCACCACTTTTTGTGCTAATGTCTCAAGGCTTAGTCCCTCAACCGAGACGTTCCCCCGAGCCTCGCTGGGTTTTGCATTTGAGGGAAGGTTTGCATGGCTACGCGCACGAACGCTCCCGCCCAGCGCGGTGGGGTACTACACCAATCCATTTCACTTACGCCCGACGCCGCTGCCGCGGCCGGCGATCCAGCGCAGGACTCCGCCCCGACTTTCTGGGAACGCATCTACGCGATCAAGCCAGAAGAGTGGGCAAACTATTTCTGTTATCTCTACCGCGGCCGCGGCGGAGCCAGCCTGGCAAAGCTCACTCACCCATTCGACGCCGATTGGGTGAAACAGCAGTATGGCGGGGGAGATTACCGCGCGCTGCTGAACGACCAAAACTACAAGATGGTCGCGTCGCACAGCTTTTCCATCGAAGGTCCACCCAAGCCGTCGCCAGTCGAAGCGCAAACGGCTGCGCCGGCGGCCGCGCCTAACGACGCATTCCAGGCTCAAGTGCTGGAGCTGATCAGGGAAAGCAATCGGCAGACACAAGACCTGGTCCGCGAAGTGTTGCGCGATCGCCAGCAGCCCGCGGGCTACGCAGCCGGGGCGGTGGACCCCAACATCGCGCTGAAGGGCGTGATAGAGATGCTGGTGGCCACCATGCCCAAACAGCAGGACCCGCTAGCGTTGCTGGTCCAGCTCAAAACATTGATGCCGACACAAACCGACCCGCTTGATTTTCTGGTCAAGCTGAAGACCGCGGGCTTAATCCCCGATGGCGCCGCGGGAGGCACCTTGCTGGAGCAAATCGAGAAGATCACAGAAGTCGCCAGCAAGCTGGGACTCTCCGCCACCGGCAGCAAGAGTCTGGGCGAGATCCTGCTGGAGAAAGGCCCTGACATCCTGGCCGGCATTGGCACAGTAGTGGACAAATACAAAGGCGTGGAAAACACCAGGCTGGAAGCAGCAAAGACCATTCGCGAGGTCCAGCGAAACGCCGCGCCTCCAGGCGTGGCCCATACAACTGCAACGCCGGCAGGTCCCGCGGCGCCGCCAGCGATCGCCGCGCCGCCCAGCTCAGCTCTGGACGTTGAACCAATTGGAACGCCAGGCGCGCCCACGTCGCCGGTCACTACTGAAAACATGATGACAGAAGCCGACCTGGTCAAAAGCAAGATCGTTAAGGCGATCGCCAACGGCGCCGGCGGAGGGGACATAGTCAGCTTTATCGGCGTGATGGATGAAGCTCTGCTGGACACTTTCCGCGGCGTGTCGGCCGCAGACCTGGAGATGTTCTGCAACATGGACCCCATCTTGAAGCAAGCAACCCAGCTCCCGCGCTTCAAGGAGTGCGTCCAGGAGATCGTAGAGGTCCTGCAGGAGGAAGAAGTCGAAGCGAGGCCGGTCAACTGAAGAAGTTACCCCGGTTACCCTGCTAGACACTCTAGTTCAAAAAAGTTCTTGACTATGTGTCTATAGTTGTAGTTATACTACGCGCATCTGAAAGTTTTGCTTCTTTCGAGATTACCCGCCTATACGTTATCAGACGTTACCGGTCTAGCCTGCGAGAAGACAGGCTCCCCGGATCCCCTTTCTTACTCATACCTCAGCGCCACCATCGGATCCACGCGGGAAGCTCTTCTTGCCGGAACGTACCCTGCCACGGCGGTCACCGCTAACGTGGCCGCTATCGCCATAGCGATGCTCAAAGGATCGTGTGGCCCGAGTCCGAACAACCTGGATTTGAGTAGCCCGGTCGTCGCCCAGGCTGCGGGCAGTCCCAGGGCAAGGCCCGCCAGAACGATTACTGCGGTCTCGCGTAGGACCATGCCTAGAATGCTTCCCCTTCCGGCGCCCAGGGCCATGCGGATGCCGATTTCGTTGGTGCGGCGGGCCACCACGTAAGCCATGGTGCCGTAGAGCCCAACGCAGGCCAGCATCAGCGCCAGGAAGCTGAAAGCTGAACTCAAGGCGGCGAAGGTCCGTTCCAGGAACAGCACTTCATCGATCACTTGGGCTTCCGTTTTGATGTCAACGATGGGCACGTTCTTATCCACGGCCGCAGCCTCTTGCCGGACGGTGGCGATCAGGCCGGGCATCCCCGCCTGTCCGCTCTTAACGGTAAAGGTCATAAAGGGCCAGGAAAAGGCTTTCACGTCCTCCAGAAAGCCCGCAGAAGTGAATAGCTGCTGATGAGAGAAATACGCAGTCGGCGGCACATCTTCGCGGATGCGCGCGTATTTCACGTCACTGGCCACTCCAACAATCTGATAATGCACGGGGTGCTTGCGTCCTCCCAGCACCAGTTCGTGTCCGATAGGGTTGTCACCGTGCATATATTTATCGACAAATCTCTGGTTTACCACCACCACTGGCGGCGCGGCTGCCGTATCCTGCGCGCCAACAGCACGTCCTAGTCGAATCGGGATATTCAGGGTTTCAAAATAGCCGGGGCCGACCACGTGGCGGTACACGTCGGCCCGCTTGTCACCTTCGGTGTAGCCAGGAATTGCAGCCGCAGTGATGCTCATGCCCGCGCCGATGGCATTACGGTCAGAAAAAGTAACGGCTTGCACCCCGGGAATTCGTTGCAGGCGCCGCTGCATCTCCAGGTAGTACTGGTTCAATTGCGCATCCTTGTAGCCGTTCAGCCCAGGTCGGACGCTAAAGAGCAAAATATTCTGATGATCGAAGCCCAAGTTGACGCCTTGCAGGCGATTCAACGTTCTTAAGAGCAGCCCGGCGCTTACCAGCAGCAGTAGGCAGAGGGCAACCTGTCCGGCAACCAGAATCTTGCCGGCCCTGAGCTTGCGTCCTGAAGCTCCGGACGAAGGCTGCTTGAGCGAACTCAGCAGGTCCATGCGTGTGGCGCGCAGCGCCGGGGCCAAGCCGAACAGAATGCCGCTCAGGAGGCAGACGGCGCTGGTAAAGAAGAGCACGCGAGTGTCCAGGTGCAACTGCAGCGTGATTCGTTCGCGGCCGCTGGAGAGCAGCGCCAGCAATACCCTGCCGGCCCACTTGGCCACCACCAGTCCCAGTGCGCCCCCGCAAAAGGCAAGCAGGAGGCTTTCCGTAAGCAACTGGCGTATCAACCGGAAGCGGCGCGCGCCCAGGCTTAGACGTACCGCAATCTCGCGCTGGCGGGCGCTGGCTCGCGTGAGCAGCAACGCAGCAACGTTGCCACAGGCGATCAGCAGCACCGCGCCCACCATCATCATCAGCAGCAATAGCGAACTTGAAAACTGTCGTCTCAAGTTATCAAGGCCCTGCTTGACGGGAACCACCTGCAATGCCGGTTTGTTGGGGTCAGCCGTTGCAACAACCGTGCGCAAAGCCTGATCGAACACCACGGCCAATTCGGCTTCGGCCCGTTTTTGGCTGATGCCGGGTTTCAGCCGGCCAACCACGCCTGCCCACCATACTTTGGGATCTTTCAGGTAGGTCAAGCCGCTGTCTGTGCCGCCGTGACGAGCCTGCTCGGCGGAATACAGAGCAAGGGGAACATAGAAGCCCGGCGAGCTTCCCGGCTCCAGACCAAAGAAATCCGGCGGAGCCACGCCGACGATGGTGATAGGTAGGCCGTTGAGCACCACTGACTTCCCTGCAACTTGTTGCGTCCCGCCCAATCGCTGCTGCCAGAACCGGTAGGAGACTACGGCGACCGGCGGCGCCGACTCGAGGTCGTCTTCAGGAAGAATCGTGCGACCCTGTGCGGCCTGCACGCCCAGGCCTTCAAAGTAGTTGCCGGAGACGCCTTGGATATTGGCGGCTTCCGCCCGCCCGTCAATCCCCACGTTCACCTCATCGCTGTTGGCGGCGAACGCGAAGGTGCTTGTGAAAACGTGGTTCTGTTCGGTGAACTGCCGGTAAGCGGCGTAGCTGAAGGAATAGCTGGTCATCCCCTGGTCGCCGCCGCCAAAGCCGCTGCCTTCCAGATCATTCACGAATTTCTCCGGCCAATCCTTGGCATGCCACTGCAGCATCACCAATCGCTGCGGCTCGGCGACCGGCAGCATGCGCAGCATCACCGCGTCAATCGCGCTGAAGATGGCAGTGTTGGCGCCAATGCCCAGGGCCAGGGATACAATCACCACCAAAGAGAAGCCCGGATTTCTGGCGATCATGCGCCCGGCATACCGCAGGTCTTGCGCTAGGGTCTCCAGGAATTGCAGCCCGCGCTGCTGGCGATAGACATCTTGCGTCTGGGCAACGCCGCCGAAGTGTTTCTTGGCCTCCCGGTGCGCTTCTTCCGCGGACATCCCCTTGCGGCGGTTTTCTTCCTCCAGCAACTCCAGATGGGCGCGGATCTCCTGGTCCAGCTCCCAGTCATTCTGCCGCTGGCCAAAAAGGCCTTTGATGCGCGCGCCCAGAATTTGCAACCAGTCCATATGGTTAGTTTCTCCCCAGCACCCGGCGGCGGTCAGCAGCGCCGGGCGGCTCTCCTGTTGATATCCAACAGAAATAGACTCCCTTTCCTTTTGAATGTCAACAGGAGAGTTTTTCCTTCCCCGAACAACTCCCGGACATTGACGCTAGAGCACAATCTTCGGCTGGAAGAGCGTGCCGGCGACTCTCTTGGCGATGGCCAGAAGTTCCCTTTGGCTGGAAAACACCCGCACCATGCTGGCTTTGCTGAATTCCGGCAGGTTGACGGCTCCGCCGTGCTTAAGGCGGACTTGCGCTTCCGGCGGCGCCATGACAGCGGGAAATTCGGGCAATACCAGCCGGGGATGCAGGAAGAGTTCGTCAATTGAGCCAGCGGCCATCGCTTCTGCGAGTTCCTCCAGACTGTGCGCGTTCTCCAGATCCAATTCGCGGACCGCGGTGCGGACCAGCGCCGACAAATGCGCTCCCGTCCCCAGAACTTTGCCCAGATCGTGCGCCATGGAGCGCAGGTACGTCCCCGAGCTGACCCAGGCCTTGAAACGCGCAATCTTGCTCTTCGGGTCCCACTCCAGGATTTTAAACTCCTTCACTTCGACTTCCTTCGGCTTGAGTTCTACTTCCTGGCCTTTGCGCGCCAGCTTGTAGGCCGGAACGCCGGCAATCTTCTTGGCCGAGAATGGCGGCGGCATCTGCTGTATCTTCCCCGTAAAGCTGGCCGCGGCCGCCTGGATCTGTTGCAGCGCCAAGTTCACCGGGAGCTCCGGGCCGGTGGGGTCGCCGGCGGCGTCATAGGTGTCCGTCGCCTGGCCAAAGCGGATCGCGCCTTCGTAGCGCTTGTCGGAGTCGGTATAGAACTGCGCCAGGCGGGTAAAGCGTCCCAACACCAGCGGCAGGACGCCGGTGGCGGTGGGATCGAGCGTCCCCAGGTGCCCCACGGACTTCTCCCCGCAAATGCGGCGCACTCGCGCTACCACGTCATGCGAGGTCATCCCGCCCGGTTTGTTGATGATCAGTACGCCGTCCACTTGAGTAACTCCGTGATATCAAGCATCATAATCAAGAAGCAGCAAATTAATGCTCCCCATTAAAGACGACGCGCCGCGCTCCAGCACTCCCTACGTCACTTATTTCTTGATCGCACTGAACCTCTTCATCTTTCTTTTTGAATCCACACTGCGGCCGCGCGCGCTGGCCAGCTTTGAATTTCAGTTTGCCCTGGTGCCTCAGCACGTGGAAGGCTGGATGTCCGGATCGCTGCCGGCCTCCTACGCCCTGCTTCCCTTCTTCACCTCCATGTTTCTTCATGGCGGCTGGCTGCACGTGATCTTCAACATGTGGTTTCTGGCGATTTTCGGCGACAACGTAGAAGACCGGACCGGCCACTTTACGTATCTGGCTTTTTACTTGGTCTGCGGCTTGGTCGGCAATCTGGCGCATTTTGCCTTCAACTTTAGTTCTCCGGTGCCAGCAGTGGGCGCCAGCGGTGCGATTGCCGGCGTGATGGGGGCATACTTCTTGCTTTATCCTCGTGCGCGTGTGCTGACCTGGTGGGGCTTCTTCGTGTTCTGGCTTCCCGCGTGGCTGGTCCTTGGCTACTGGTTCCTGGGCGAGTTCCTGAGCGGCGCCGCGTCGGTTTTTACCTCGTCCGGCGGGGCCGGCGGCGTGGCTTTCTGGGCGCACGTGGGAGGATTCGTCTGCGGCTTGCTTCTCATCAAGCTGCTGCCAACACGCAAGAATGTTTACGCGTTTGAGGACTACTGAATCCGCGAAGCTGGATGCCGCTCAAAATCGAACACTCATTCCCTAAGTAGAGCACCCTCTCAGCCGCCACAAGAGCATCTTGCTGGCAGCCTGCTACCAATTCTTGGGACGAATCGTCTACATGCTCGAATCGTAAATCAAAATCTCAAGCAGGCACCCAAATGCTATTCAAATGCAACTCAGCGCGGCTGCTCTCCATGATCGTTTGGGTTTGGCTCCTCGCCGCAGCAGCGCCGGTAACCGCCCAGCCGCAGACGCTTTCTGTCCCCGCCGATTCCCCGCGCTGGGACCTGCAAGGACAAGCCAAGGTAGCCGACTATCAAGGCCGCAAATGCCTCTTTCTCGATAGTGGAGCGGCGATCTTGAAAGACTTTGAAATGCGCGACGGCGTCATTGACTTTGACATGGCAATGCCCGATGCCGGCAACTCGAATAAGCGCGGATTTTCCGGTCTTCTGTTTCGGTTGGACAAAGACGGCGCCAACGGCGAAGAGCTCTATCTGCGCCAGCACAAGTCCGGGCTTCCTGACGCCATGCAGTACACTCCGGTCCTCAACACCGGCCGCAACTGGCAGATCTACAACGGGCCGGGATTCACGGGCGCGGTGGATATCCCGAAAGACTCGTGGTTCCACCTGCGCCTGGAGGTTGCTGGGGCGCAGGCCAAGTTCTACGTCAAAGACATGGAGAAGCCCGCGCTGGTGATGAATGATCTGAAAAGCGGCGTACAAAGAGGCCAGGTGGCCCTGTACGTTCTGACTGGCGCGACGTATTTTTCGAATTTCGAAGTACGGGCAACGACAGACGCGGCCTGGGAGCGACGACTGACGCCGATGCTCACGGGCACTCTCGCTAAGTGGAGCCTGTCGCCTACCTACGATGCGCTCACGCGCAATCTGGAGCGTCCGCTCTCGCCCGCGGAGACGGCGGCCATCCAATGGCAGGACGTGGAAGCCGAGCCGCCGGGCTTTGTGGTCATCTATCGTTATCGCGAAGCACCGCATCCGAGAGTCTCATTTCAGGGCGATTTTTCCAAGCGCCTGGAACCGCAGCCGGGCATGAAAGTCGTGTATGCGCGGACCAGCATCACGTCCGACCGCAACCAAGTGAAGAAGCTGTACATCGGCTATAGCGATGACGTCAGCGTGTTCCTGAATGGCCAGATTCTCTACCGCGGCCGTAGCGCCCAGGGCTTCCGCGACCCCGGGTTCCTGGGCATCGTCAACCCGGAGAACGACGCCGTCTACCTTCCGTTGAAGAAGGGCAACAATGAACTGGTGCTGGCGGTGAGCGAACTCGGCGGCGGGTGGGCGTTCATTTGCCGCTTGGTGGACATGGAGAACTGAGTCAGAGGTTCACAAGACGCCAGCGGCCGGCAAAACTCTGATTTCGTCAATCGATGCGTTGGCCGGCACCGATACTGCGTGCAAGACGGCTTCGGCAACGGTTTCGGGCGACACCATCTTGGCGCGTGGAGCGTCGGGCCAGAACTGCTGCCATATGTCGGTATCGGTGGCGCCGGGCATCAGGGCTACCACGCGGATGCCGCGCTTTCGCAGGTCGTCTCGCAGTGCCTGGGTGAAGCCCATCGCGCCAAACTTGGACGCGTTGTAGGCTGACATCCCCGCGAACGGCTGCACCGCGGCAACCGACAGGTTGTTCACGATGGTCCCACCTGCGCGCATCAACGGCAAAGCTCCGCGGGTGACCAGAAATGTTCCGGTGAGATTGGTGTCAATCACCTGCTTCCAGGTTTCAATGGAAAGCTGGTCAGCCGGCGCCAGCGCGTGGGCCACGCCGGCGTTGTTGATCAGCACGTCAATCGTTGCGTGGCGTTGCTTAATCCGCTGAAAGGCTTTTTCTATAGCGGTGGGATCGGTGATATCGAAGACAAGAGTTTCGACGCTGGTCGCTTTCAGCGAATCCGCGGCGGCTTGCAGAGAGGCCGCGTTGCGTCCGGTGATGATGACTTTGTAACCCGCGCCGGCGAACGTTCGTGCCAGAGCCAACCCGATGCCCCGGCTGCCGCCGGTGATCACGGCAAGTTTGGTGTTCGCCATCTAGAACGTGCTTCCGTTCTTGCCGTTCCTGATCAGCGAGAGAAATTCTTTCCGCGTTTTGTCGGACGAGCGGAAGCTGCCCAGCATGTGGGAGGTCACCGCCGACGAATGCTGTTTCTCCACCCCGCGCATCATCACGCACATGTGGCGGGCCTCAATCACCACGCCCACGCCCTGCGGCTCAATGGCTTCCTGCAAGGTCTCCGCGATCTCCACGGTCAGGCGCTCTTGAATTTGCAGGCGCCGGGCAAAGATGTCCACCAGCCGCGGGATCTTGCTCAGGCCCACGACCTTGCCGTTGGGGATATAGGCCACGTGCACCTTGCCAAAGAACGGCAGCGCGTGGTGTTCGCACAGGCTGAACATCTCAATGTCTTTGACGATGACCATTTCGTCGTAGTTCACCTCAAACAAGGCCCCTTGCAGGACCTGGCTGGGGTCCTCGCGATGGCCCTTGGTCAGGTACGTCAGCGCTTTGTACATGCGCTCCGGGGTCTTGATCAGGCCGTCGCGGTCCGGGTCTTCTCCCAGGCGCAGCAGCAATTCGCGCAGCAGGTCCTGCGGCGTGGCTGAGGCCAGGTCGTCCAGGTCAACCGTCTTCTTCAACACGTTCCCTACAGCTCTTGGCTTCACGCTGAGCTCCCTACGTACGGATTTCTTTTCCACCGGCATATTCGAATGAATTCAACATGGTCTCTTCCACACGGACTTTCTCCACCGCTGCATGACGGAAACCGTTCTTCAGCGTGCTGAACAGCTCGATGCAAAGGTTCTCCGTGGTTGGCACCACCTCGCGGAACTCCGGCAAGGTATTGAGGTTCTGAAGGCCGAAGCGTTCCACAATTTTTTCGTTCACAAAAGCGTCCAGGTCGGCCAGATTGCAGACCATCCCTGTTCTGGGATCCACCTGGCCCGTTACCGTCACCTCCAGGCTGTAATTGTGGCCATGCCCGAAAGGGTTGTTGCACTTGCCGTAGACCGCGCGGTTCTCTTCCGCCGACATGGCATCGCAATGCAAGCGGTGCGACGCGGGAAACCTGTACCGCCGTGTCAGGTACGCCTTCATGCTTCACCGTAATAGTCCACAAAGAGGTCCGGCGTCTCATAGACGCGGATGCGATGCAGTTGCGCGGCGTTCAGCTTGCTCTGCAGCCGGTTCCATATGGCGATGGCCAGGTTCTCTGTGGTGGGGATGGCGTGCTTGAACTCAGCAACTTCGTCATTCAGCGACCGGTGGTCCAGCGCGTCAATCACCTCGCGGTTCATGATGTCTTTCAGCTGCTTCAGGTCCACCACGAAGCCGGAGCGGGCGTCCACTTCCCCTTTGACCGTGACTTCCAGGGTGTAATTGTGGCCGTGGCCGTGAGGATTGTTGCACTTGCCAAAAACCCGCTGGTTCTCCTCAGGCGTGAAGTCCGGATTGTGGTAGTAATGCGCGGCAGAAAACTCTGCCTTTCGCGTCAAATAGACCATCAGAATCAGCTCTTCAGCTTGGAATATCCCTTTCAATAGATGAGTTGATCAGCACCCGAGGTTCAGAACCTCACCAAGTGTGCACCCATCCAGCTTACCGCACAGCGCAGGGCACGGCCATTTGCTCATATGCTGCGGTAAAAATCAGCCCGCGCGATCGAGTCCCGGAAGGCGCGTTGAGAAAAAGCATCGTCCGGGATCCGCGAAAGATATTGATGTGCCTTCTCAATCAGCGCCAGATCGTCCGCCTTGGCGGCCGCTTCGTCCAGATCAGAAAAAAACAGCGGGTAATCAGGGCCTAATAATTCTACCAAGGATGGCAGGCGATTACAGATCACCGGGGTCCGCCGGACGACACATTCGATCAGGGTGTTGTTCACCACGGTGTCGTAAAGATCAAGGAATACCACGTTTTGGGCCAGCAAACGGTCATAGTCGCCCGGGGCCTGGTAGGCCAGAAACTCCACTGAAGACCAATCAGCCTTTCTGGCTGCGGGCTCATTTTCAGCCTCCCGGCGAAGCAGGGACTCCAGATGCGGATCAGGCATTGGCCTGGGCGCGAGCAGCGTCTTCCGCAGCGTAGTCACTTTCAGAAGGCTGATGGAGTGCAGCCGTCTCAGCCATGAGCCGATCTGGACGATCCGGCGGACGGGATTCGCCAGGAAATCTTCCATACGAAAGAAGCGCTCCGGCGGCTCCGTGGGATGCACCGCAGCCGCCACGGGAACGTCAGTCCTTTCTCTCAGCCAGGAGCACATGGTCTCTGAAAACACGTAAATTCCCCGGCAATACGGCAGGCTCTGGCGCCAAGCCGGTAAATTGAAAATGGATTGCGGAGCGGATTCGAACTCGTGCCAGGTGGGAATTCCAGGCGGGTTGTGGATGAAGGCGATCCAGTCACTGCGATAAGGCAGTTTTCCCGACTGCTCGTTTTCTTGGAGGTCCCAGCAGAAGGTGGCTTCGATGAAGGGGTCGAGGATCACGCCGTCAGGCTTCAGCAAAGGCTTGAGCGCGTCCAGGGCATAGGCCCAGCCGCTGCGATGATGGGGGAAAGTAAGATGCCGGGCCAAAGATAACTTTGGTCGTTGGCTGGCAGGTTGTTCGGGAGGGGCCATTTCCATGCGAATCGTTCTATTATAGAAGGTGTGAAGATGCCTCGTTTTGTACCCATTTTGCTGTTGGCGGTTCTGCTCGCAGGATGCAACCGCAACTCGACGGTCGGTCTGGTCGGCACCAAAGCCCCGGATTTCACCATCAAAGACTCTGACCGCACGGTCTCTTTGCATGACTTTAAGGGCAAGACTGTTCTGCTGAATTTCTGGGCCACCAACTGCCCGCCATGCGTGGAAGAGATGCCTTCACTGGTCCGGCTGCAGAAACTGAAGGGCCCTGGGCTGGTGGTGCTGGCGGTGAGCACAGACCAGAGCGAGCAGGAGTACCACAGGTTCCTGCAGCGGTACAGCATTGACATCCTGACCGTCCGCGATGCCGCCAGAAAGAGCCCCGACCTTTACCTCACCACCGGCCAGCCGGAAACCTTTGTGATTGACAGCTCGGGGATGGTGCGGCGCAAGTTCTGGGGACCGGTGGATTGGACCAGTAAAGAAGTCCTGGATTATTTGAGCAAGCTGTAATTCGGCGAGGCCAGGAAGCCTAGTCCGCCAAATAGCTGATCTCCATCCGGCGTATGCGCATACATGCGAATACCAGAATCGCCGCGCAGAGGCAAAGCAGTCCGATCACCGCGATCCACGCGGGGACGGGTTCAGCCACAATCGTGAACAAGGCCATCATGCCTTCTGGACGAAGCGTGACCGGACAAAGCTGTTTTAGATAGAACGCGATACTCAGCTTCTGCAATAGTGAAGGAAGAACAACGTGGAAAGTCTCCCACAGCAGAACAAACGCTCCCGGCAGGATGGGGTTCTTGAAGACCAGACTCAAAGCAAGAAACACTGCTCCATATCCCAGACAAGCCAGCAGGGTGACGCTCAAATAAGCCAGCAACTGACCGAGCCCTGGTCCGGAAAAGACATACGCACGTCCCGCGGCGGCGGAGTGAGCGTACAAGAAGGTGAAGCACAGCAGGATGGCGGTGCCAAAGATCAGGGCTGAAGAAATCAAGCCGGCTAAAAACTTGCCGGCCACCAGCAGTTCCCGGCGCATCGGCGAGAGGAAGTAATAGTGCAGGCTCTTCTCAACGATTTCTCCGCGGAAGAGCCAGCTAAACAGGCCCAGGCAGCCGAAGAAGATGCCAAAGCGGAGATAGTAAACCTGAAAGACAACGGAAAGAATTTCCGTGCTCTCATTGAGATCGGAGCTTCCTCCCAATGGCTCGCGGAGGAACTGGATGGCAATGAAGAGCGCTGGGGCGAATGCCACCAGGTAGATCCAGATGCTGCGGCGCATCCACACGGCTTTCTTGAGTTCGATGCGGAGGATGGCGCCGAGCTGCGACCACCACAGTTGCCACGGAGCTTCACTGAACGACTTGGTCATGGTTGCGATGGAACTCATACCGTACCCCCTCCGCCGCCGATCAGGTATTGATAGACGGAGTTGACGTCATCATCGGCTGGGGCCACAGCTTGCAACGAGATCTGCTCTTCCGCCACGATCTTGTTCAGCAGCAGGTAAAACTCGTCGGCATCGCGGGTGCGAATGAGCACGCCCTGGCCGTCACGGTTCAACTTGGCTTCCACCACGTGATCTTGCGAAAACAAACGCGAGGCCAGCAGATTGGGAGCGTCGCAGCGGACCAGAATCTGCATGGGATGTTCTTTCACCTCGCTGCGCACGCCGTGAATCTTGCCTTCGGCGACTACGTAGCCGTAACTCATCAGGACGACCTGGTCGGAGATCTTGTCCACCTCGTGCAGGACGTGGCTGGAGAGGATGACGTGCATGCCTTCCTTGCCCAGCGTTTCAAAAAGCGCAATGGTTTCCGCGCGGGCCATAGGATCGAGGCCGTTGAGCGGTTCGTCCAGCACCAAGACTGTAGGGTGATGAGCAACGGACTGGCCCAGACGGATGCGCTGGCGCATGCCTTTGCTGTATCCGGCCACCCTGCGCAAGGCCGCCTCGCGCAGGCCGATGCGGTCAATGGCTTCCCAAGTCAACTGGTTCGCTTCCACACTGCTCAATCCGCGCAGCATGAGCGATTGGTAGATGAATTCGTAGCCGGTCACGCCTTTGGGAAAGGAATCAAACTGCGTGCAGTAGCCCACGTGGCGAAAGAATTCTTCCGGCTGGTCCGGTGTAAGCCCCAGCACGCTGATGCTGCCCTGCGTGGGACGCACCAGGCCGGTCATCAAGTTCATGAGCGTGGTCTTGCCGGACCCGTTTGGACCCACCAGGCTGGTCACCCCGGGAGGAAGCGACAGGTTCACGCGGTTCACGCCCAGAACTTCCCCGTAGAATTTCGAGACGTTATCAAAAACGATGGTGTTGTTGCCGGTGGTCATCCGCGTTCCACCTCGCGGGCCCTCAAGCGCAGGTTCAGCAGCCACAAGGACAAAAGGCAAACAGTGAGGAGTGATGCCCAGGCTGCCCACAAAGGAATAGCTTCGCTGCTGGTTTGCACGTGGTGGAGCGGAATGCGAAACAAACTGGCCCAGACCAGGGTAAGCATGTGCGGAAGATTGAAAAGTGATCCCCAGGTGGTCCGCAGGATGAGGTTCATAATGAAGCCAAAGGCCGGCAGTAAGAAAAACGTCCCGAACAACAGCAGGGTCGCGGCGATGCGCCAGCGCACCCATACGGCGATGGCCATGGCCAGCAGGGAGATCAAGGCAATCCAAAGCGCGCACGCGACAAAGATGGAGCCGGCCATCCACAGGTTCTGCCGTCCCCAACCGGCGCCGCGAAGCTCCGCCTCGATGGCGAACAGAATCAGGGCGGGAACCCAGGTAGTGAAAGACAGCAGTGCCGCCAGCACGGACACTTTGCCCAGCAGATATTCGGCGCGGGACAAGGGACGGCTCAGATACAGCTGGATGGAGTGGTTGGCAAAATCCTTGCTGATCATCCCAGGCGCTCCCCAGGCGGTAAGGATGAATGCCATCCAGCCTTCGAAGCCAAGAAAGCCCAGAAACCAGTTGCTGTTGATAGTGGCCGCCATGGTGTTGCCTGCGCGGATGTTCAACAATGCCTGGACCGCCGAGCTATTCACTAAATAGATGTAGCCGAGGCCGATCAAAAACGGCACAAAACACACCACCGTGAACGCGGTGAACATGCGCGACTCAAACAGCCGGGAGAAGCCGTAGCGCGAAAGCACGGTAAAACGCGACCACCGCGGCGTCATCACGCCCTGGTACGCTTTGTAGGTTCGCTTATATACGGCCATTCGTATTCCCCATTACTGGTGGCGGTGGCGGCGGTGGTGACGGCGGTAAGGCCATGCTCCCGGTCATGGCTTTCAGGAAGATGTCCTCCAGAGAGTCGCGACGATAGTTCATACGCCGGATCTGCACCGAATGTTCCGTGGCTAGACGATAAAGCTGGCGGACTTCAATGTTTTCCGGCAGAACGATTTTCAGCCGCCCGCCTCCGAAGCTGGCGCACTCGCAGCCCAGGCCGCGGATGGAATCCAGAAAGCCGTTCTCCACGTTGACCTCAAGTTCCAGGAACTTGAGGTTGGCCCGGCGCTCTTCTTCCAGGTTGCACAGCGCGGCGATCTTTCCCTCTTTCAGGATGATCACCTGGTCGCAGCATTCCTCAATGTCGTGGAGCAGGTGAGAGGAAATCAGAACGCTGACTTCGCGGGTGTCGCGGATCTCGCGCACCAGTTGCAGCATGCGCTGGCGGGCCTCAGGATCCAGGCCGTTGGTGGGTTCGTCCAGCAGCAGCAGGCGCGGGCCGTGAGCGATGGCCTGGGCCAGCTTGGCCAGCTGCTTCATGCCCAATGAATATGTGCCGACTTTGCGGTAACGGGCTTCACCCAGGCCGACGTAAAAGAACGCTTCGTGGGCGCGCTCCATGGCTTCGCCCGGCGGCAGGCCGGAGAGTTCCGCCATGTAACGGACAAAGCGCACGCCGCTCATGTCAGCGATGAACGCGTCGCTTTCCGGCATGTACCCGATGATAGAACGCAGTTCGCGCAGGTGGGTGCGCGTATCTTTCCCAAAAATACGCGCCGCTCCAGTGAGCGGCGTGTAGAAGCCGAGCAACGTATTGATCAAGGTTGATTTGCCCGATCCATTCGGGCCCAGCAGACCGATGCACTGCCCGGTGAGCGAGCCCGAAAGCCGGTCGAGAATGATCCGGCTGCCAAGCTGGACCTGCAAATTGTCGAGTTCAATGACTGGGGCCATTAGGGTCCTTGTAATCATTGGGAGCGCAAGTGCGCTCCCCCGGGTTGTGCCATTCGCATAAGCGTGGAAAGCGCCAGGGTGTTCAGGTCCAGCCCAAAGAAACGGCTGGCGCTGGCCACGCGGATGGAGTTCGGTTCTCCGTAGGCGCAGACGACGCTCGGTTTGGTTTCCGCCGCCAGTTGCTGCAGTGACTGCAACTGTGACGGCGAGAGCTGTTGCATGATCGGTCCCACGACGGGAGCCAGGTTCTGGTACACCAGCGCGGAAACATCAGCATGCTGGTCCTGCGGAAGCAGGCTGCGGAAGCTGCCGGAGCGCGCCAGCGAATTGCCGCTCTGCTTTACGGCTACGGCGTTCATGACCAGGGCGCGACTCGGACCCAAGATCATGTAGCCGTCCGTGAACGTGTAGTTGATTTCGCCGGACTTGGTTCCGTCCGTAAAGTGCAGCGCGTAGTATGTGAGCCCGTTGACAGAGGCTTGCTCCAGGCTGGCTTTCGCGTCCTGGTTCTTGATGTGGTCGTTGGCGTCAGCGACAAGCTGCTGAATCGTGGTTTGCAGACGGCCAGGGTTGTAGACCTCAACCACCACTTTCCACGCAGGCGTGGGGAGAAGCGGTCCATCGAGAGCAAAGGTGATTTCGCCACCCAGCGTTTCCGCGAGGTCCTGACGGAAGTTTATCTTCAGCTCCGCTTCGCCCTTCGCGATATGGGCTTTGGCTTCCGGATTGGAGTTGATCGCCGTATTGAAGACGTCGTCCAGCATTTGTGCAGGGCTCTTGGAGACGAACGCCGCGGCCGCGGCTGCGTCCTTGGAAACAAAATCCAGGCCACCGATGGGCGCCGGCGCTGCCAGCCATGAAGCCAGCGCATGGCGTGGACCGGTGAAGGTCAGCTCCGCGCGGTTGGTCACCTGGCCGGCAATGTCTTTGCGCTCGGCGATAAGGTATTGCACGTCAGCCAAGCCGCTGCTCTGGAAATCACTCTTGTGTCTTTCGCTAACGTGATGAGCAGAAACATGGCCTGAAGCCATGGCCTGCAAATTCGCGCCAAACAGCAACCCTGCGCCCTGCTGATAAGAAGCTGCCATCCGCTGGCCGAACGGTGTTGCGGCGAATCCGCCGCCTTGGCCGTGATTCAGAACGGCGTTGAGCTGCTGCAATGGAGCGATCTCCACCGCGGCGGCAACAAAGTCCGGACGCACCAGCAAGAAGAGCCCACGCCCGTCGCCCGGCGCCGTGGCTGACGCAATTTCCGTTTCGTCAAAAACCCGCACTGTGCCCCGCTTCTTTGGGTCTAGATGCTTGGCGGCTTCCTGTTCAATGAACTGCCGCAGTCCCGGCCGCTGCACCTGGGCGATCACTAGCGGTGGACCGCTGTGACCGTCATGCGACACGGAGAATACGATTTCATTGCCCAGGTATTGGCTCAGGTCGTGGATGTACTCAATGACTTCGTCATACTTGGGCGCACCCTTTTGCGATTGCGCCTCTTGCCACCAGTCGCGCAGCACCTGGCTTTCCTGCAACTCCTGCTGGAACAGTTTGTTGGCCTGGTCCACGGCGTCGCCCAGGTTGGGAATGCTGGCATAAAGAATCGTGCTACTGGGCAGCAAGGGGAGAAGATTGCTCTGATAACGAAGCTCAGGCATCTTCACCGCTTCCAATTTGCTTTCCAGATGCGCGAACTCAGCCAGCAAGGCCAGGTGCTTATCAAGATTCTGGCTCCAGGCAATTTCCTGCTTGACCGGGACGGAACCAACACTCGCGTTGGTGGACCGCTGATCGCCGGAATGCAAGACGCTGGTTACCCCGGCTTCGGCCACGCGGACTTCGCCTTCAATCACAGACACGCGCGAACCTTTGATGCCGCTGTTGACGGCGAAGACCGTACCTGTCACCGACACGCGGCAATCGGGCGCAGCCACGTAAAGATGGCCGGAACTGCGCTTGGCGGCCTGGACAATGATTTTGCCGCGGTCCAGCGCGATGGTCGTGTCTTTCCGGTGCATGGAGACGGCAAACTCCACGCGTTCATTCATCTCGACGACTGAGCCATCGCCTAAACGCAGCACGGCTTGGGAATCGCCGGCGGTGCGGACACGCTCGCCTTCCTGCAATTCGTCGCCGGGCTTGAGAGCCTGATCGTTGCCGCTGAAGCCTACGCGATAGAGCCCGCCGCTGAGTGATTCCACCCGCGCGCGCATCCCGGCGGGTGAAGCGAAGTAGCGGTCCTGGACAAAGTAAATAGAAATCCCGACGATCACGACGGCCGCGGCTGCCATGACCCAGCGGAAATGGCCTTGCGTCGCTTTGGGCAGTTCCTGCTTCCAAGGCAACGGCGCAGTGGACGCGCGTTGGCCGGTCTCGGCTTCGCGACGGCAGTCCACGCACTCGTGCAGATGATCTTCCACCAGCAGAGCGCGAGCCGGGGAAAGCTGGCCGCGGCGATATTGCGGCAGAAGCGTCCGGATGTCACCGCAGCCGCGGATGGATGCCACGTCCGCCGTGGACGCGGACGTCTCCTGGCTCAGTTGTTGCCAGACGCGGGCGCCCGCGGCGCGCAGCGCTTCATTTTCCGGCTGATCGGCTCGCAAGCCGGCAATGGCCTGTTCCAGGCTTTCTTTCGGATTCTTGTCTTGATGGTTCATCGTCCACCCCTCGTCTGCGCTTTGAAATCTTTCTTGAGTTGAGTACGCGTACGATGCAACACCACGGCAACCACAGCCGGCGAGGTCTTCATCAATCCGGCGATTTCGCGGTTGCTGTAATCTTCAATGAATCGAAGCACAAACATCTCCGCCCAGCGCGGGTTCAAGCGCGCCAGGGCCTGCCGCAGCCAGTCTCGCAACTCCAGGTTGCGTCCCGCGGTAGCGGCAGACACCGTTTCCATCGGGTTGGGATCGTCGTCGAGCGGCAACGTTTGTGTTTCTTTTCTTTTTCGCAAAATATCCAGCGCCGCGTTCACCGCGGACCGCCGCAGGTAACCCGGCAGATTGTTGATGTCCGGCCATACGGTCTGGCGTACTAGGCGCAGGAACACGGTCTGCAGGGCGTCTTCGGCGTCGCCGGGATTGCCGGTAATGCGATAGGCCGCCTTGAAGACCAGGTCTTTGTGTTCGACAAACACCCGTTCCAGCTCCGGCGCGGGTTGTTCTCCGGCCAGGACCGCTGCGTTCATACTGGAGATTTGCATTGTGGCTTGCAATTGAGTCCGGTGCTCCTCTCATCCATTACGACGAGGAGAAGGTCTGCTTTATTAACCGGGAGCCCGGAATTAATTCTCCGCTTTCCCGGTCTGAAAGTCATTACGCGCCGGTCCTGGGGAAAGTTCCCTGGAAGTATGGCGGGCCGCTCGGGCGAGCGGCCTATTGGACTGGAGCCCAGGCCGGGAATTTAGCCGATCACTGCACCGGGGCCCAGGTCTGGCATTCCTCGGATGTAACCGGCGATTCCAGCGGAGGGCCGGATTGCGTTCGGACCATGCCGTCTTCGGTCGAACAGAAGCTCTTGCCTCCGGTATTGGGGTCCACCGGAGTGGCGACCACGACATAGCCTTCACACAATGTTCTCGTACACGTGGCGCTAACGCTGTAGCGATAGCCATTCTTGGCGCACCATGTCCCGGAGGCGCAAGTGGCGGGAGCCAGCGTTCCGTTCAGCAAGCACGCTGCGCTTGCAGATTCGCCCTGGCAATCGCCGCTGGGGCCAGGCCCCAGAGTGGCCAAGTCCGGGGCGAAACCGCGGTTGGCGTAAGTGACGGAGTACGTCACCTGCGCAGTGTTGACGGTACGAACGGTGGCCGCCGCGGCAGCTTCGTTGGCCGCTATCCTCGACCGCATGAGATTGGGAATCGCCACGGCGGCGATCACCCCGATAGCGCCAACGCTGAACCCGCCGTTGTCATTGCTGGCCTGGCGAATGGCACTCTCTTCTCCGTAGAGTGCAGAAACGCTAGGCTTGCTCTCGATGGTTTGCGGCAGCAGTCGGGCCATTTCCGGCGCGAATTGCCGCATCATGGGCGCGATCAGCGGCCCAAGATTCTGATAGAACAACGCAGACGCTTCAAGCGGAGAACCCGCCGGCATGGCCGCGCGCAATTCCTTCGACTTACCCAGACCATCGCCACTGCGATGGAGTTGCATCGCCTCCGTTAGCAGGCTGTGGCTGGGAGCCACCAGCAAATAGCCATCTACGATAGCGTATTCAATGTCCATGGTCTTTGGACCATTCGGGACGGAGAAAGAGTGATAGGTCGCGCCATCTTCCTGGTGGCTTTTGATCGGAAAATGAGCGGCGGTAGCCAGCAAGTCGAGCGTTTGCTGCAGGCCTTGAGGATCGCTGGTGCGGAGAATGACTTTCCACGACGGGTCCTGCATCGTCAGGCCGCCGACCTCAAGAACAAGCTCGCCGGTGAGCCTGGCGAGCAGCGCATCGCGCAAGTTGATCTTGAAGGCTTCTTCCATCTGCCCTAGACCTGCCATGCTGTTGGATCCTGCGGCGCTGTCCAAGTCCTTAAGGTCATCAAAGATCTGGGCCGGATTCTTGAGCCTGATGGCCAGGACCAAAGGCGATTTGGCGGAGACAAAATCGAGGCCTCCCAGGTGCTCTGGCGAAGCCAGCCAGGAAGCTACTCCGTGGCGCGGCCCAGAGAACGACAACTCACCACGGTTGGAAGGATGGCCGGGGACATTCTTCTGTTCCCAAATGAGGTATTTCGCGTCGCCGAACCCGGTGCTCTGCAGCATGGCCTGGGTCTGTTTGGTGGGCGGAACATTCTGGCGGATGATCGTGTGCAAGTCCGCTCCGGCCAGAAGTTCCGCTCCGCCGGCGTAGGCCTGGTTCAATCTCGTACCGAATGGCGTGGAAGCAAACCGTGCTCCACGAAGGTTGAGCAGTTTGTCTATCTTGCGCAACGTCGGGAGGTTGAACGCAACCACCACAAAATCCGGGCGCACCAGCACCACGGGGTCGTCCTTGGGACCGGAGGTCTTGGATTTGGCGGTGGCCAGGGTCACGGAGTCATAGATCGGCAAAGAAGGCTTGGCCTTCCCCGATATTTCTTTGTCCAGCTTCAACAAGAAAGCTTTGAGCCCTGGCTTCTTGATCTGGGCCAGCACCACGATGTCGGTGACTGGAATATTGCCGCTGGCAGAAACAACAATTTCGTCGCCAAGGTATAGCGAGAGCTGATGGACCTTGTCCAGGGCGTCTTCCACTTGGGGCCCGGCCGCCGCCACCGAACCGTGCAGCCACCAGTCAGCTAAGACCGGATTGTCCTTTCTTTCCTGCTGGAAGATTTTCAGGGCCTGGTTCACGACGTCGCCGTAGTTGGGGAACGCGGCATAAAACACCGTTGTTTCCGGCAGGACCGGCAACAGGTTGCTTTGCGCGCGCGCCGCGGGCATTTTGAGCTCCTGCGAAAGCCGTATCTGCAAATGGCCCAACGCTTCCGTCAATCCGGGGTACTTGCTGAACTCTTGGAGGAGCGGATTCTCTTTAGTAGGACTGGTCGTGGTCTGCTGGTCGTCCGTCTTGTCCTGGATGGCAAATGCCGAGGCCGCAACCAGCGTCAAGGCGGCTACCGCGGCTAGATGCAAGAATCGCAAGGATAGAGATGAATTCTGCTGTGGCAGGCTGGAAACGCATCCGTGGCGCATTCTTTTCTCCCCTGAAGCCGAACCGGCAAGGACCAGCTTTCGCTATTCATCTCGCGGTTGGCCTAGCTATGAGCATCTTACCCGAAACCGGGAAGAGCCGGTTCTACCCTTGGAACATGTCCAACCAAGTAAAACTCGCCTTGTCAGCGAGCGAGCCGGGTTGCCAATTTCCAATGCTCATTGCACAATTCTTCTACTCATGCACCTGAACATCCCCAGCTCGTTCAACGCGGCCGCGTACTTTGTTGACCGCCACCTTGCGGAAGACCGCGGCGACAAAGTGGCCTATGAATGCGGCGATGAACGGGTCACCTACCGCCAGCTTGCGGAGCGGGTAAACCGCGCCGGCAACGCCCTGACCAAGTTGGGCGTGCGACGAGAAGAGCGCGTCGCCCTGCTACTGCTGGATACGCCAGACTTTGCGTATTGCTTTTTTGGCGCCATCAAGATTGGTGCGGTGGCTGTCCCGGTGAATACGCTGCTGAAGCCGCACGAATACGAGTATGTATTAAACGATTCGCGGGCACGAGTCTTGATTGTGAGCGACGCGCTGCTGCCCCAGGTGCAAGCCATCCCGAAAGCGAATCTGCGGTACCTGGAGACGATTATTGTTGCCGGGAATGCGCCTCGCGGCGAAATGTCCCTGCAACAGCTTCTCGACGAGAGCTCGCCCGATCTGGCAGCGGCCCCCACCAGCAAAGACGATGCGGCGTTCTGGCTCTACTCCTCCGGCAGCACCGGCTTCCCCAAGGGCTGCGTCCACCTGCAGCACGACATGGTGGTGTGCGCTGAGCTCTACGCCAAGGCAGTGCTGGGAATTCGCGAAAGCGACCGCTTCTTCAGCGTGGCCAAGCTGTTCTTTGCTTACGGCCTGGGCAATGGGCTTTACTTCGCGCTGGCCGTAGGCGCTACCAGCATCCTGTGGCCGGGATCGCCCTCACCGCCCAATATCTACGGCGTGATTGAGAAGCACAAGCCGACGCTATTTTTCTCCGTTCCGTCGAACTACTCTTCCCTGCTGGCTTACCAGCGCGAGGGCGGCCCGGACTTTGATCTCTCCAGCGTGCGCTGGGCGGTTTCCGCGGGCGAAGCCTTGCCGGCGACCCTGTTTCACCGCTTCAAAGAACGTTTTGGCGTGGAGATACTGGACGCTATCGGCTCCACCGAGGCTCTGCACATGTTCATCGCCAACCGGCCCGGCGCGGTGAGGCCAGGATCGAGCGGGCAAATTCTTCCCGGATACGAAGCCCGCATCGTGGATGAAAACGGGAAGGACGTCCCCGAAGGCGAAATCGGCAACCTGATGATCAAAGGCGACGCCGTCTGCGCCTGCTACTGGAACCAGCATGAGAAGACCAAGGACACCATCCAAGGCCACTGGTTGCGCACTGGCGACAAGTACTATCGCGACCCGGACGGATACTACTGGTATGTTGGCCGTTCGGACGACATGATGAAAGTAAAAGGTATGTGGGTCAGCCCCATCGAAATTGAGAGCACGCTGCTGGAACACCCTTCCGTGCTGGAGGCGGCGGTTATCGGCTATGCCGACGGCAATGATCTGGTCAAGCCCGCCGCGTATATCGTCTTGCGCTCAGGCCAGCACGGTACGCCGCAATTAGGCGAGGAAATCAAACAGCACATTTCCACCCGCCTGGCGGCGCACAAGTGCCCGCAGTTGCTGGAATTCGTGGCTGAACTTCCCAAGACAGCTACAGGAAAGATCCAGCGCTACAAGCTGCGGCAAGCGGCATCCCATTCCGACGTCAGATAGCCTGCAAGTTTGTCTGGAACTTTCGTTCCCTCTCCGGCGTATATGTTCCAGAAGGAAGCGTGTACCAGAAAGCTTCTTCCAACGCTTCCCGGTTCAGGTGACGGCGTTGGACACACTTAAGCGTTCCGAGTTTTTGTGACCGCGCCGTCGCCTTGAATGTTTGCCGATCGAAAGATTCGGGTCCCTTCAGCCCGGCCTGCTTGGACCTAAGAGGGCCAAACAAATGAAAACGCACAGAATGTTGGCGGTTTTCTTCGTTTACCTGATTGCGGCGCTCGCCTGGAGCCAATCCAAACCTGAAAACCGCATGCAGATGCAGTTGCTTCCCCGCCAGGCGCTGAAGCTGGAGCTGAGTTCGGGCGACTATCGGATTGAGCCCGGCGCTTCTGACAAACTGGTGGTGATCAGCCAGACGGCAAATCCGAATCCCAAACCGCGTTTTGGCGTGGACGCCAATCCAAAACAGGCGTCAGTGAAAGTTGAAGGCCCGCCGAACTACGCCGCGGTGATCCAGGTGCCCCGCAACAGCGACCTGCGCATACGACTCAACGGCGGGCGATTACAAATCTCTGGTATTGAGGGCGACAAGGACGTTGAGTCCAACGCCGGGGCCATCCGCATTGACGTTGGCCGGCCGGAAAGTTACAAGAAGGTGGACGCTTCCGTGGGCGTCGGCCACATTGATGCGCGGGCATTCCAGACCAAGCAGGAGGGTGTTGCCCGGTCCTTCCGCCGCGAGGGTCCAGGGAAATTCCGGCTGCATGCCCACGTGGGCGCAGGCGATATCACGTTCTTTTCGAGCCTGATCTGAAGAAATAATGTTGGTCATGGAGCGAGGTTTCGTTAGAAACAAGCAAGCACTTTGCTCAGGCCTTCGGCAAAGTCGGCTTCGGGAGTAATCAGGCTCAGAACCAGGTAGCCGTCTCCGGGAAAATCATAGAAATGTCCGGGATGGACATACACGCCGTCTTCTTCCAGAAGCTCAATGGCCAGGTCTTCGTCAGAGCGCGTGGCCGGCCCGCGCAGCACCGCGTACCAACCGCCTTCAAGATGAAGACGCGTGCCGCGCGGGTTCTCGGCGAGTTGCGCATCCAGTTCCTTCAAGTTCTGTCGCACGCGAGACATGAGTTGCTTTTGGAAGCCGTGACGCTGGGCCAGCAACGCCGGCGCGGCAAGCTGGATGGGAGTATTCAAGGAAAGATAGGTGTCGGCGATGACCTCCAACCGGGCCAGCGCTTCCCTTTTCCTGGCTTCCGGTCCGCTGACGACGAGCCAGGCCAGCTTCATCTGCGGCAAGCCGGAAATCTTTGACAGCCCGCTCATGGTGAAAGTAAGCGCGGAGTCGTTGGCGGCGAAGCTGGGCTGGCGGCCTTCACCCAAGTTGAAATCAAGAAAAACTTCGTCGGCGATGATGGCCAGCTTCCGCGCGGCGCATATCTGATGAAGCCGGGCCATTTCTTCCCTTTTACAGAAATGTCCGGTGGGATTGTTGGGGTGGACAACGATCACCGCGCGCGTCCGCGGGGTGATGGCCTGCTCCAGGGCGTGGAAGTCAATCTGCCAGCCATGGTCGTAGAGCAAAGGATAACGTTGGAGCTTTACGTCCTGCAGGTCGGCCAATAAATCAAACAGCGGATAGCTGGGCGTGGGGATGAGGACTTCGTCGCCGGGATTGCAGAGCAGTCGAAATCCGAACGAGTAAGCTTCGCTAGTGCTGGCTGTTAACAGAATATCCTCAAGTGTCACTTTCAACTTGTGAGTCGCGTAGTATTCGCAAACGGCGTGCCGCGCCGACGCCATCCCTCGCGGATCAGGCTTGTACTTCAGCGCTCCAGGATGAATCAGGGCCTTCAGGATCGAGGACCCGTCATAGCGAAATCCGCATTCCGTGGGATTGGAAGCGGTCAGGTCCAGCAGCTTGCCGCCGGCCGCGCGGATACGGGCCAGCGCTTGCGACAAACGGTTGGTATGCAGGTCCCAGTTGGTGCGGTCAGCGAACATGGTGGTGTTATATCAGAACGCCGCGATCTCTCAGCGCGGTTGCGGCTGTTCCAGCCGCGGAAGTTTCTTTACCATGCCGCGAAAGCGGTAGTCGCGCAGGCCGTCAATGGCAGCCCACGCCGAATGGTAAGCAGTGTAGGCGCTGCTGTCTTCCTCGCCGACCCACGTGCCGTCGTCTCGCTGGTTTTCCACGAGATACTCGATGCCCTGCCGCACCAGCGGATCGTCTCCCTGCCCCAAAGCCTTCAGGCTGTCGAGCGATTCGCCGATCATCTCCGGATCTTCTTCGTCTTCCTTCAAGGCCTTGGCGAGTTTGTATTTCAGGAATGCGATCTCCTGCGGCAGCAAGGCCGGATCAATGCGCCGGGTGTGATAGGCATTCAGGGCATAAACCAGGTGGGTGACGGAGTAGAACATGTCGAACTCAGCGTCATCATCGGCGGCCTTGTAAGGACGCATGCGGGGCAGCCACTTCACCACGTCGGCCAGGCTGGCGCCCAGGCGGATGCCGGACGCGTCGCCGAAGAAGGTGATGACCAGCGCGTTCTGCCACATCTTATATTCCCTGGGGTCGCCACGCGGAGGCGGCTCATTGGGTGCGTCGAACTCGAAGTAATCCTTGGCGGTGAACTGCGCCGCGGCGCGGCGCAACTCGGCTTTGAAGCGGCGGTCATGCAGACCGAATTTGTCTGCGGCGTACGCGCTGGCGACGAGATCAGAGATGGTGTCAGCGTCGGCGTCCGGTGGCACATGCGGATGCTCCTTGCGCCATCGTTGTGCCAGATCAAGGCCCATATTCGCTGCCGTCGCGCGCAGCTTGGGGTCGCGAGCCGTGTGCGAAATCGTATAAAAGGCCCACACCAAGTCGCCACCGTGGTCGGCGAACACGGCGCTGTCGGAAGCCCGGTTGAAGAGAAAGTTCATGCCGCGTTGAATGACTGCTTGGCGGGAATCGGGCTGAACATTGAGGAGTTGAACATCTGGCGTGGCCGCGGACTGAGCAGCCGGCAATGCTACCGCCGCGACGATTACGAAGATCAGACAACGAGCAAGCGAGCGCACTTGCGGATTATAGCGAAGCCGAAAATTGAGTTGCGAAAAGAAGAAGGGCCCTCTCTTCCCAAAAAGCGAAAAGAGGACCCGAGAAACGAAAGAAGCGTAGCTAGACTTTCTGCACGGCTTGCGCCAGGTTGGTGAGGCTGGTCTTGGCGTCGCCATAGAGCATTCCCGTCACCGGCTTGAAGAACAGCGGGTTCTCCAGTCCGGAGAAGCCTTTGCCTTTGCCGCGTTTCAGCACGATCACGGACTTGGCGCGGTCCACTTCAATGATAGGCATGCCGGCAATGGGACTCTTGGGATTGTCGCGCGCGTCGGGGTTGACGACGTCATTGGCCCCGATCACCACGGCTACGTCGGTTGTGGACATTTCCGGATTGATCTGGTCCATCTCCCACAGAGAAGAATAAGGCACGTTGGCTTCCGCCAGAAGAACGTTCATGTGTCCCGGCATGCGTCCGGCAACGGGATGGATGCCGTACTTCACGGTGACGCCGCGTTCTTCCAGCAAGTTGCCCAGCTCACGGCAAGCATGCTGGGCCTGCGCCGTGGCCATGCCGTATCCGGGCACGAAGACCACCTGGTTCGCGTACGCGAGCTGAACGGCAACGTCGTCAAGGCCGACTTCGCGCATGGTCCCCACGGCACCGGTGTCCGTGCCGGTGACAGCGCCGAATCCGCCAAACAACACGTTGGCCATGGAGCGGTTCATGGCTTTACACATAAGGATGGAAAGAATGAAGCCGGAGAAACCGTCGAGCGTGCCGGCGATGATCAGCACGTTGTTGCCGAGAACGAAGCCGGTGGCCGCCGAAGAGAGGCCAGCGTAAGAGTTCAACAGCGACATCACGACGGGCATGTCCGCCGAGCCGATGGGGATCACCAGCATCACACCGAACACAAACGCCAGGCCCACCATGGTGAAGAAATAGATTGATGCGCTTGCCGCGTTGGGGTGCAACATCCAGAGCACCAGGCAGGTGATCATGCCCAGGAACAGCGCCAGGTTCACAATATGCTGGCCCTTGAACTGGATGGGCGTCCCGCGAATGAACTCCTGCAGTTTGCCGGCGGCGATGAGCGAGCCGGTCACCGTCAGCGAGCCTAACATCACTTCGAGGCCCAGAGCGCCCATCTTTACCGAGCCCAAACCGCTGCCGTGAATCACGTACTCGGCAATGCCCACCAGCGAGGCAGCCAGCGCGCCGAATGCGTGGGAGAGCGCGGTCCGTTGCGGCATGGCGGTCATGGGCACCATGGCCATGGGGATTCCGATAGAAGAGCCGACAATCAATCCTACGGCGATCCACAGATAGTCTTTGATTTCCGGATGGAACAGAGTTCCCAGGACGGCGGCACCCATACCGGCGGCAGCCATGATCATGCCGCGGCGCGCGGTGTCCGGATGGCTGAGGCTCTTCAAGCCCAGGACGAACAGGCAGGAGGCAATCAGGTACGTTGCTTCAAGAAAATAGGCCGGATGGTTCACTTTTTCTCCTCCACCTTGACCGCTTCTTTCTTGCGGAACATCTTGAGCATGCGGTCGGTGATCAGGAACCCGCCGGTTACGTTGATCATGGCGGAAGTCACGGCCGCGCAGCCGAGCAGAGTCGCCAGCGTCTGATGATTTTCATAGCGAGATCCTGCAATCACCAGCGAGCCGATCAGCGAGATGCCGGAGATGGCGTTGGTGGCCGACATCAGCGGCGTATGCAGCAGCGGAGGCACGCGCGAAATTACCTGGTACCCAAGAAACGCGGCCAAAGCGAAGACGTACAGCGACGCGATCACCACCGCGGGATTCAGCACCATCTTTTCAGCAGCTTCCCCGCCCTCAGCGGCGACTTTCGCCACAATCAAAACCGCGGGATGAAACAGAAGTTGAATCATTCAAATCTCCTTAAGTATTACGCATTAAGCTTTAGGCCACCGGGCGTCCCAGGGCGGCTGCCACCGCGGGATGAACGCTGCCACCCTGAAAGGTGACGCACGACCCTTTCAGGATCTCGTCGGCCATATCCATTTTCAAATTGCCCTTGTCAATGATGAGTCCAAGGAAGGTTACAACGTTGCGGGAGTAAAGCTGGCTGGAGTTGCCGGGGACGGTTGCCGGGACGTTGAGCGGCCCCATTATCATCACTCCGTTACGATTCACCGTCTCTCCCGGTTTGGTGAATGCGCAGTTGCCGCCGGTGGACGCCGCCAGATCAACGATCACGGCCCCGGGCTTCATGCTGTTCACAGCTTCTTCGGTCAGCATGAGCGGAGCTTTGCGCCCCGGAACTTGTGCGGTGGTAATCACCACGTCAGAAGTCGCAGCGTGCTTGGCCACCATTTCGCGGCCCAGCTTCAGCGCTTCCGGACTCAGTTCCTTGGCATATCCGCCGGCATCTTGGGTTTCAATGCCGCCCAGGTCCACTTCCAGGAACTTTGCGCCCAACGACTTCACGTCCTGCCCGGCCGCTGCGCGAACGTCATACGCTTCCACCACCGCTCCCAGCCGTCTCGCCGTGGCGATGGCCTGCAATCCGGCAACGCCCGCGCCCAGCACCAGAACTTTCGCGGGAGGCACCGTTCCCGCGGCGGTCATGAGCAGGGGGAACATGCGAGGTAGTTGCTCGGCGGCCATGATCACCGCTTTGTATCCGGCCACGGTGGCCATGGAAGAAAGCGCGTCCATGGATTGCGCGCGCGTGATGCGCGGCACCAGTTCCATGGCAAACGCCGTGAGCTGGCGCGACACCACGGGCTCCAGCCCGGCGGGATCATCCAACGGCTTCAAGAAACCGATGATAATCGCCCCGGCACGCAGCTTCCCGTAGTCATCCGCCTCCAGCCGATTGACGCAAGTCACAATGTCCGCGCCGCTCAGCAGAGATGCACGATCCATCACGCTGGCTCCGGCTGCCTGGTAGTCCGCGTCCAGAAAACCACCCCGGCTACCCGCTCCCGTTTCAACTCCCACTTCCACACCGCCGGCAATCAGTTTCTTCACTGAATCCGGCACCAGCGCGACGCGAGCTTCGCCTGGCTGTTTTTCCAAGGGGACCGCAATCCTCATATAACGTCATCCTCTCTTGAGAACCAAAAGGTTGAGAACGACAAGCCGTTTTCCAACCCGTATTTAGTGCGCGACCATTATTAATAAATCTGCGATTTTACGGAAGTAGGTAGTTTAGAGGGGCCCAACGACGGCCCGCTGTGACGAAGATCACGCGGGCGTAATTTTGCGAGGTCTGCTGCGTCAGCGACGAACCGCGATTAAGACGAGACAATCGACCAGGGCAACACGAAGAACAGGAGGGACTTCATTTTCCGATCCCAACTTCAACAACCTGACCGGGCTGAATGGACCTTAGAGCGGCAAGAGCTTCTGGAACAAGTGGGCTGAGATCACCAATATCGTTTGATTGAGCGCGAAGTATCAAGATGGCAATGTCCCGGCCCGTTAGATTCTGCTGATAGCGGATGTTCTTGTCGATGGTAATAAGCACATCAAAGCGGAATTCAGCCTGCGCTAACAATTCGCCATTGGCCGCGCCGCCAAACCCGGCATCGCGAACGCTTTCACACTCGTGGCCGCCAGCGGCAAACATGGGTCCCAATTTCTTGGGAACACACTCGTCAATCAGCAATCTCATTTCAGGGTTGCAGCCAGGCTGAATCTGGCTTCTTCAAGGGCAGCAATCGCAGACGTGCGGGTCACGCTGGGAAAGTCCTCCAGGAACTCGTCTAACGTCCGCCCATGTTCTAAGTAGTCGGTAAGTGACTTGAAAGGAACGCGGGTTCCGCGGAAAACAGGCTCCCCACTCAGAACACCGGGATCGCGGACGATGATGTTGGAAGCCATGAGCTGATCTCCAGTTGCTGTAAGCAATTTTACGCCTGTTTAGGAGCGAATGCTTGCTATCAATATCTAGCAAATCGGCTCTACCCAAACGGAGTATCATTGAATGCATGTCATCGAAAACGTTCGAGCATTATCGGCACGCGGCTCGCCATCATGAGCAGGCGGCTTATCACTTCAACGAGGCAGCCAAACACTTCAAAGCCGGGGACAGGGAAAGAGCCGCGCAACACGGATATTTGGCCCATGGCCATAGCCAGCACGCGCTCCATCACGGCACCGAGGCTGCGAAGCTACATGCTGGAGCCGGCAAGAAGACGTCTAAGTAAGCAGACAAGAAGTAGGGTGTCGTTTGACGGAGAGTTCACCGTCGCGCATGGGCTCCGCGCGGACTGAGGCGGGGATCACACGGCGATCACGGCAACCTTGAAGGGGGCACGTAGCACAATTTCAATGCAGCAGGTAGCCTGGTTCCAGGGGTAGCTTCCCGTCCACTTTCAAGACGTTCACCTTGCTGGAGATGGAGTACACGTCAACCAGGCCCATCGCGCCCGGAGTGGATTCCACCAGCTTGAGTACGGCATCGTCGGAATCAACCGTCACAAAAGAGCTTTTGTGGGCGGCCAGGTACGAGCGCACCTCGTCCGCGGTCATCTTCCACAACCGCTGCAGGACGAACTGCAGATCAGGCGAGGAACTTTGCCTCAGGACCAGCGTGATGTTTCTGCCGTCCGGCCATTTCCTGATGTTGGCCTGGAGTATCTTTGCCAGGTCAGCGGCGGAGACGTTACCCGTTGCATTGGATTTGTCCACCACTACCGCCATATGCCGAGCTTCGCAAGGAAGCCAGCACGCCAGCAAGATGCCAAGCGCAAGAAAATGTCGTTTCCAATGCTTTATGTGACCCATCTCTGATCTCAATGAAGTTACTCTAAGTGCCTGTTGTCTGGAAGGTTACAGAGGTAATGCAAAGCTCTTAAGACCCCGGGAGCGCCGGGGGAGTTGGCATGCCGTTGTGGCGACCCTCTTCCCTGTCGGAGGACCCGTGGTAGGGCAGACCACGCGGGGGACGACATCTCGTCAGCGGTTTGTCGCGCAGCGACCATCGTCCATAAACCTGCATTAAGGGCGAGGCCAACCACGCGCCGAAGCCCGCTGCGACAGGTGCTGAATCAATCGCGGAGGGTGCTGCGCTCGCCAGCGGTTTGAAGCGTAAGCGAGCAAAAAAGAGCACATCGAAGATGCTGATGTGCTCTGAGTAATAGCCGTTGCGCTCCAATTTCGAAGCCCATCATAGGCGTCATGCCCACGGAGCAAAAGAGTACAGAGGTAACCGAGCGAGCATTGCCATGATCGCCGGGATTGCCAAAAACTGCCAAGAATCGGGGGTTAGCCGGGACCGCCGTCTAGACTGTTCGCCTCGTTGGGCCGCTGGTACGAGAATGCTTTCCCCGTGCATGGCATAAAATGAAACATGAGCCGAGATGGCGAAACTGGCAGACGCAGCGGACTTAAAATCCGCAGGGCCGAAAGGCCTGTGGGGGTTCGAGTCCCCCTCTCGGCACCATTGTTCCCTGTCGCTTCGCTCCAAACCGCCTGCGGACTTCGCCATCGCAAGCATTTGTCAGCGTTCGTCACGGCGCTGCTCGCCACGCCAGTCGGGCGAGCAGCTCATTGAGTCGTTCTCGTTCGCTGAGTAGCGCAGCATTGCATCTTCGATGTCGTTTCTGCTGACGAATCGCGTAGAGCTCAAACACGCTTCGGGTCGTTGAGTTTCATGTCGCTTCCACAGCGTTTCACGCTTCTCAATTCGCAACATGCGCAGCGGTCGAGTCTTTTGCCATCCGGGCATCATTCTCGATGCTGGTTGCTTACTTCTTAATGGCGGCGGCAGGTACGCTCTCCTTAAGCAGACCGTCGAGCAGCGTGCGCAGATAGGATTCGTCTTCCAGCCTTAAGTTTCCATCATAGCCTCCGCTCTGAGCGCGAATCATGCCGGCGCGGTCTATGATGATCACCTGGGGAATCCTCAAAACTTCGCTTGGCCCGCGATTGAGATACTGATCCACACTGTTCTTATCGGTATAGCCCACCGGATAGTTGAGCTTGTAAGTCTCCGCCAAATAGCCCACCAGCGGGCCGTTGACGTCGGACTGGGGAGCGGGAAACGCCACTGCGATCGGCTGGAAGCCGCGTGCTCCTAACTCGGCGTTGAGCTTATTCATGCTCTGGGCCAGATTGAGACATTTCTGAGATCTCAGGAAAAAAAATTCGATCATCACCACTTTGCCCTTGAAGCTGGAAAGCAGGACCTGTTTGCCCGAGGGCTCATTCATCGCGAATTCTGGAGACTTGCGCGGTAGCGGGGCGGAAGGAACCGCTGTAGTCGCGCCCACGATTAGAAATGCTAGAACCAAGGATGTAAGCTTCCGCATGGACATAGTGTTGGACCCTCTTCGATACATTAGCGTTTTCCTCCGGACGGCCACGATCAGCTCACCTGCTTCCATTTGTCGACGATGCGCTGCATTTCTGCCGCGCCGGCGGCCGCGGCATCTTCCGCGCTCTGTTCACCTTTAAGGAGCTTGCCCACCATTCTGGGGATGACAGAACTGTTGAAAATCTCCATGAACGCCGGGTTGGCCATTGCCGGCACGCCCAGATTCGGCGTCCAGTGCAGCGCATCCTGCAAAGGCGCGTACTTGTATGGAGGATCGGCGGCAGGATCTTTCTCGATGCGCACGATGAAGTCAGGGACCGTTTTGGGATAGATGGGAAGATTGCACCCTTTGGATTGGTCATAACCGGTCCGGGAACTGTCAACCAGGTCGCCCGCGAACTTTTTGGCTCCTTCCTGGTTCTGGGCAAAGTTCCAAACCGCCGAGCAATTGGTAACATGGGGCAACGCAGTAATTCCCATCCCGTTCCTGCCGATTAGAGGAGGCTGCAGCCTTATTCTTTTAGCGGTGTCCGCACTCTCTTTCTCCCCGGTGCGTAAAAGACTAATGCCATTGATACTGCAGGAAGTCTTGCGGGCGAGCATGGCGCGCACGTTGTCGGTTGAACCCCAACTGAGCTGCTCAGGAGTTCCTGTCTGCTGATACAGAGATTGGATGTACTTGACCGCGACCGTTGCAAAGACGTTCTTGTTAAAGACTACGCCTCCGTATCCATCCAATATCCAGGCGCGGAAGGCGTAAAGAATGGTGTGCAGCGTGACGTTGCCTTCCAGCGTCGGAGAGAAGGCCAGCCCGCAGGGCACGCCGAACTGGTCACGTATTTGTTTCCCTCCACCAAGCAGCCCGCCGTAATGCACCGGGCCGGCGGGCATGCCAATCTGGCCCCAGTAGTCCTGAAAGAAGTGCACGGGAGAGGGGACCCAAAAATCGGCGAAACCGAAATACTTCTTGGTTTGGAAATTGAATGTTGATCGATGCGCGAGCTGCTGGATGGCGCCGACCCGGGATGCCACTGCCTGGTAGATTTCGCCGTGATCAATCACGTGGTGGCAAAATTCCGCAGGCGGCCAGGGAAAGATGAACAGGTCGTGTCCATTACCGGCCTTGACCTCGGCGAAGGCGCGGTCACGAATCTGTTCCACGGGAAGAATGTCAACGATGACGTTGGTATCGTTCTGCCTGCCCCAGTCTTTGGCCAGCACGTTCACAAACCACTGATCGAACTCAGGCAGGAAGTGGGCCCATTTGGCGATCTTGAGCGTCTTCTGGCTGGCGAGAGCACGCTCCGGGAAACTGAAGAAGGGACCGAAAGCGGCTGCCCCAGCCGCCAACTTCAGGAAATCTCGACGAGAGGCGTTAGCGCCTGTGTTCCTGGTCATTGAGGATACCTGTTTGCCGACGAACAGTTCATCGAACAGCATTAGAAGATGCACCCCTGGCTGAACTTCCCCGCCAGGGGTGGTGAGACAAAATAAACTTTATTGCCTCAGCAGAACTTACTCTACGGAGGTCTCGAAGCAGAACTTTCCCGTGCTCTTCAAGCAGCTGAAGTTGTTCGACACGAACGAATCCAGCAAGCTGTTGTGCGTCACCACATCCAGGAACGCGTCCGCCGCGATGGCGCCGTTGCGGGGATCGGGAATCGCGGGACAGACGAGCCATGCCGCGCCTCCATCAGTCCCGTCCGTGGCTTCCTGACCTTCCGCTCCGCAGCCATTGGCCTCAAGTTCATCATTGAGCTCATGAGCGGTGAGGATGATGGGATATCCCTCGGGACTAAAGCCGTTCGCGTGACCGATGGCCGCGTACACATCGTGACAGGGCTGAACGGTGGTCGTGGGAGGTTGTGTGAACCAGAAGTACGTAATGATCCACATGCCCAGCAGATCGTCGCAGAAATAGCCGTAGGGGCTGTCGCTGTAGGCCTTGTGTTTGCAATTCTGGTCGGTGTTGTTGATGCAGTTATTGTCGCTGCCGTCCATGGCATTGCGGTTGGTGGCGAACCTCCAATTCTGCCTTAGGTTCGGAGTGGCAACGTCGGATATCGTGTTGCCATGCGAGTCTTTGGTATCGGCCACGCTAAAGCAGGGCGTAGCCGGCGCCAGCGGGCTGACCATGTCCGCCGCGCAGGGGTTTAAGGCAAAGGTGCCATTCGGGAGCTTCTGGTTGATTGACGCGTAGGCCTCGAAATTGCCAACGATTTGCAGCATGCTGATCCCGCGAGGGTTGAGGCCCGTGGCGTTCCCGACCGGGTCCGTGCCTGGAGTGAGCGAAATGACTTCGCCGGCATTCGACTGCACGCCGTCCAGACCGCCGTTGGTGATGGCGCCAACCGTGCGCGAGTAGCTGGTTTCAAAAGCATTCTGGCTGTGGATGAAGGCGAGGATGGAGATGAACTCCAGGGTCTCGGGTATCCCGGACGCCTGTCCCGCGCACTGGGGGACGGCAAAAGCGCCATTTTGATCGACGCAGCTAAAGGGGCTGTTGCCGTCGTCTGAGTTGCCTCCGGTGGTGGCCAGAATGCGGAAATTCCGCCGCGTCGGATCGGTTGTGGCGCAGTGGGTGGTGTCCGCCACCCAGTTTGTCTGGGTACCGGTTGCCGGCGGACCGAACTGCCGGAAGGTGCCGAACCGGCCGTCGGGTTCAGTATTCAATTCAGCACCCGTGGTCGAGGCGATTCCATTGTCCGCGTAAAACTGATTACTGAAATCGCACGGCGGCGGGTTAATCGGGGTAAAGGTCTGGGCGGAGGCAAGCCCTGCAACCATTACAACAAAACATCCGAAAATGCTTTTCATCAAGCTCTTCACAACTCTATCCTCCTTGGGCCGCGTCCGCCGCGACCCCGGAATGAAAAACGTGTTTGACAACCAGCGGTTCCGCAACAAGCTTCAGGATGGTTGCACCCGGCTTTGCTCAGGGTGGACCATCCACTCGAAGGTTTCGGCGATCCATTTCGCATTGCCCATCCCGGGACAAGCCGACCACAGCATCAGCGGTTCATTGCCGTAGCGAATGTTGCCGATGTGCTGGGTTTTGTCCTTGTCGATGGCCGGTTCGGGATAAGAAAAGCCGATCGCTCTGCGGAGCTTCTCTATGTCCTCGGGTTTGCCAGTAAAGAAGCTCCAGCCTGGCCCGGCGCCATACTTTCGCCGGTATTCCCTGATCACTTCAACCGTGTCTATTTCCGGAGTCAAGGTGAAGGAATACATGTGGATGTCGCGGCCGACCTGGTTGCCGAGCAGCTTCTGCACTTTGGCCAGATTGGCGCTTACCAGCGGACAAATCTCGTCGCAATGGGCATAAAAGAAGTTGAGCGTAACCGCCTTGTTCTTGATCAAGTCGTCGTAGAAAAGAACCTGCTTGCCTTCATGGTTGAGCAGAGGAAGGTTGGGCAAGTGCTGTTGCTGGATCCTGCGGCGCGCCCGCTCTGACGAGGTCAGCGCCGGCGAAGAATCGGGCGGGCCTGAGCCGAGCGCTGCGCCACCCACCATCCCGGCCGCCAGAGGCGCGACTGCCGTTAAGCTCAGGAACTTTCGTCTTGAAATGTCAGGCATGATCGAATCTCCTTCCGCGCCCCACACATGATTTGTGCGGGGCGCAGTTTCTAGCCTCTTTTTTATGGCACCTGCACGTTGTCGCCGGTCGGCTCTACGTGCCAGAGGGCCATCATGGCGTGGTCCTCGTGGACCACGTTATGGCAGTGGATGGGGTACTTGCCCAGCCAATCGCGGAAGCGGAAGAACAGCTCCACACGCTCGTTGGGATGCAACTGGGTCACGTCTTTCCGTCCCCGGTCGGCAGGGACGGTTGGCGCGGACCGGTTGCGGTTCAGGATCTGGTGCTCTTCCAGGTGAATGTGGACGGGGTGCGTCCAATCGCCGGTGAGGTTGGTCAGGAGCCAATGTTCCACGCTGTTCTGTTGCACCGTGAAGCGGAACGTATTGCAGTCCATGAACTGCCCATTGATGGACCACTGGCCGTTCAGGCGGTCAAACTTGAAAGTACGCACGATCCTGGGTGCAGGCGTAGTGCTCGGCAGGGAGTAGAACGTCTGCTGGCTCGGAGGCAGGCTGTGGTCTGCTACCACCGGGCCGGTCACCTGGAACTGCAAAATCAGGTCGCCTGCGCCGGCTGGCTTCACTGCGGGGATAGTATTGGCGAGAACCGTGGTGCATTCGGTGTTGACCGGCTCGTTTTGGGCAAAGAGCTGGCTGTCCACCGCCACCGGACCCTGGCCGTTGATCTGACTCAGGCGGTTCTCCAGGTAGAGCGTCTGGCCGGCCAAGTTGGTGAAGTCAATGATGACGTCCACACGCTCGGCGGGGCCAATGCGCACGCTTTGAACCTGGACAGGGGCAGGAATGAGGTTACCGTCTGTGCCGATCAGGAAGAATGGGTTGGTTGTGGGCGAACCCGTTCCGCCGATGTTACCTGTGAGGAAGAACTCGTAGAAGCGCGACGGACCGGTATCCAACAAGCGGAAGCGGTAGCGACGGGGCGAGACCTGGAGGAAGGGTTGGATCACGCCGTTCACCAGGAACTTGTCGCCTAGAATGCCGTCCAGGTTGAACAGATCGAACACCAACTCGCCGGTCTGCGGATCGAACACCTTGTCGTTGAACATCAGCGGGATGTCGAACTGCGGGAAGCTGGGGAGATGGAAGCCTGTGGTTTCGTCGCCAGTGTCAGACTGGTTGAACAGGCAATAGAAGCCGGCCAGACCTTTGTACGTATTCTGCGAAGTGAAGTCGATGCGGTGATCGTGGTACCACAGCGTGCTCAATGACTCGTTGATATCGCCGTTGGGCGCGTTGGTGGAATTGAAGCCGGCCAGCACATTTGGGTAATACTGGTCGCAGAAGTGTCCGGCGGGATAGAAGTCGCACGGGTTGCCGTCGCTCTCTGAAGGTGTGTGGCCATTATGCAAATGGGTACTCACTGACGCCATGCCGAACCCGGTGTTGTTGCTCTGCGTAATCGAGGGCAGCGAATTGATGTTGCGCGTCAGCTGCGGCCTGCCGTAGAAGGCTTTGTATGTAGGTCCAGGGCTGCGCGTACCGGTACCATCGTCGAAGCCCCAAATGGTCTGGTTGGGCAGGTCGGGAGAAAAACTGGTAGTGAACTGCCTCTGGTGAAACTGATACAGCGTGGCGGGCACCACCGGGAACCGCGTAGAATCGATCAGTGGCGCCTGGAAGGGAGCGGCGCGAACTTCTCCAGCAGCCGTGTTCGGATTCTCGGTCGGCGTGGGACTCAGGGATGCGACCGTTCTCGCAAGCGGTATGATCGGCAGCGGCTGGATAAATGCCCTGGTCTTGGGACTGGCCGTCTGGTTACCGGGCACGCAATTCTGGTTTGTGCCGGGGCTGTTGGTGGACGCTGAACTCGGAGGTTGGTTGGTTTTAACGTTCGAGCCGGGCAGGCCTGTTGTAGGACTCTGGGGGCTGATCTGAGCCCTGGCGCTCAAGCCGCTCTTGGCTACCAACATACCGCCCGCGGTCAGCAGCCCCATTCTCAAGAGGTCGCGCCGGCTGGTGAGCCCGGCGGCAATGAGTTCGCGCCGGTTCTTGGCAGCGTCGCACATCTCTTTAAAGCGACGCTTGGAGACCTTTTCTCCGAAGACGTTGTAGTACATTCATGCCTCCTTTTGAGTCTGCGGCCGTACAGTCCTCAAAGTTGCAGGAGACAAAACTAATCGGAAATGCTGTGACGGTAAACACACAACAGTTAGCCAAAACAGTTGTTTATTAGCATTTTCAGAGATTGCTGCTGTACGCAACAAGAAACAAGTTAGCATTTTCTGCTTTTCTTTTTACCCAATCACCTGGATTGGCGGTAGCGGCGCGGCGCCTGCAGGAAGCGGCGCTCAAACGCGCGAATAAAACTCGACGTGTGTTCATAGCCCGACAGGTGGGCAATTTCCTTGACGCTCAAGTTGCTCTCGGCGAGAAGTTGCGCGGCCCTTTGCAGCCGCTGTTCGGTGAGCACATGTCCGAGGCAAGTTCCTGTCTGCTGCTTGAAAACATGCTGAAGGTGCGACGGACTCAGATTGAATTCCTGCGCCAGATCAAAGATGTTGCGGGGAGGTTCAGCCGCTATGGTCTGCAGGATTTTGCGGACGCGCCGTTCTTGCACTGCGACAATCGGTGCTACAGGCTGAGAAGGAGCAGCGCTAAATCCGGATAAATCTCTCGCAGCAGTACCTTTGGTGTTTTTGCTGCTCGCAGAGAGTGCGTGGGAACGGGAGCTTGACACAGGGCCTCCTACAGCGGCTCAGCGCCATCACCTCTGGAGTCCTGCCCGCAAACTTGCTCGCTTACGCTGCTGGAACGTCAGGGCGGAAGGGCTGGTCCGTCTACATTTTGCCCAACTGGCGTAGTCGCTAGTTGAGCATGCCCGATGCTTCCCCTTCTTGGGCCATCACGGAACCGCGCGGCGTGCATGGCTTCCACTCATTCACCGCTGCAGTTGCATGTGCGATGTCTTCTCGCACATGACGATTTCCCAAAGTACCTTGAGACGAATGTGGTTTGAGGATCGAACGATTGGGTCCGCCGGCCAATTCGTTTCGATGTGGATAAACAGATTTACCTGACTGACAAGCTGACTAGATCATTCGGCTTGTCAGGTAAGTCGAGCTGCTCAGCCAGATAGTTGCTTTGGGGCGGGTAGTGCAGCCTTAAAGCACATCCAATTTCCAACGTTGCCGAAAATCTTCCGGCTCCTCACAGGCTTGTCGCCAAGTCTTATGCCAGTAGACATCTGCTGTCAATAAATATCTGATGAATTTAAGAACAAAATTTCCTTGAGCTCCAAAATGGGACGAGCACGAAGAATGACGCTTTTTGTCAGTTTTCGGTTGCGCCAAAGTCCATACAAATAGAAATTTGGAACGATTGGGCAAACTACCTTACGATCGTGGGGGCTTTCACCCTCGCGGGGGTTCGAGCCCCCTCTCGGCACCAGTGTTCCTGTCGCTACGCTCCAAACCGCTTGCGTGCCTCGCCGTTGCAACCATTTGTCAGCTCTCGTGACGGCGCTGCTCGCCGCGCGAGTCGGGCGGGCAGCTCATTTCCACGACGCGCAAGCGTTGAATTTAGCCCTCGCGACAATGTTGGGCGCCTTACTGGATGGAGAGTTTTTCACTCAAATGATCGAAGGACGAATGGCGGACTTCTTCGTCCTCTTCCGGGTTGGGGAAACGGAATCCCGATAGTTGTTCCGCGTGCTTGCGCCGTTTAATTCTCCAGAGACGCACGCAATCGCCTGAGAATGGCAGGCAGTTCAATACTGAGCCGGCCCTTGGTGGCAAATTCATACGCGCCGCTTTTCTTGCAAGCTTGGCGCAAACCGGGCATGTCGTGGGCGGTCAGCATAACCACGGGAATTGCGGGAAAACGCCCGCGCAGCACTTCGGTGGCTTCCAATCCACTCATTCCCGGCATCTGCAGGTCCATGAGCACCAGGTCGGGCTGCAGCTCTGCTATGGTGGCAAAGGCCTCGTGGGCTCCCTGGGCGGTTCCCACTACTTTGGTATTGGGATCGCCTTCAAAGAATGAACAAAGAGTCCTGAGGAAGGTTGGAGAGTCATCCACCACCAGGATTCGAAGAGATTTCGTAGCACGTTGCAGCATTTTCGGTCTCCTGTCGTGCGTCCGCTGATACTCGCCTGTCTGTCCTGTGTGGCTGAGGCCAGACCCCTTCACAGCGACTTCGAACCCCTTGCTAGATACAGCCCAAGGCGTGTGGAGTCGTCACTACAGTAGAGGCTGCATTACCTTCAATGATATAGGTTTAGGGGAGAGATCGAATCAGGTGGATTGCTGATTTCGCCAGGGGAGAACCTTGAGAAACCGTTTAGGCAACCGCGCCTGAAGAAGGCCCTTGGGCGGCAGCCAGCGGCAAAGTGGCAAGGATGGTGGTGCCTCCGCGGCCCGTCTTGATCTCTAATCGTCCCTTCAACAGGCGCATTCGCTCGCGCATCGCGGCAATGCCAACTCCGGCGTTGGCTTTTCCGGGCGGAAGGCCCCGGCCCTGGTCGGCAATTTCCAAATTGAGCATCGAGTCCTGGCGGGAAAGCAGGATGGTTGCCGTGGCGCTGTGTGAGTGGCGATGAACGTTAGAGAGGGCCTCCTGCACAATGCGGAATACGGCTAATTCCACGTCAAATCCCAATTGGTCCAGCTCTCCCTGGGTGGTCAAAGTAACCGCAATGCCGCTGCGCCGGCTGAAGCCTTCCACGTAACCGCGCAAAGTCCGGCTCAGGCCGAGTTCTTCCAGCAGCGGGGGGTGAAGCAGATAAGAGATGGTGCGCAGCTCATTGGTGCAATCGTCAACCAACCGCTGTGATTCCTCAATGGCGGTCTGTATGGCCGGCACGGCGGCGCTGGCCTCTTGCATGCGCGCCATATTCAAGTTCAGAGCAACCAGGTTTTGGGTGGCTCCATCATGCAGCTCACGCGCCAGGTTCCGGCGCTCCTCTTCCTGTACCCGCATCATCCGCCGGGAAAGTTCCTGCACCTCTTCCTCCGCGTGTTTGCGCTCGAGAATCTCAGATTGGAGAGATTGGTTGCTTTCCTGCAGATCGGCGGTCCTTTCCCGGACCCGCAGTTCCAGCTCATCGTGTGCTCGCCGGAGTTCCTCCGCCGCGCGCACCTCCTGGGTAACATCGCTGCAAATGATGGTGAAGGTCCTATCGCCGGCGACGTCCAGCCGGGAAACTGACGCCGCCATGGGAAACTCAGTGCCATCTTTCCGCACGCCATAGACCTGCCGCCGCTTGGACATCAACAGACTTTGCTTCGCCGATTCCGCGAACTGGGCCACGTGTTTGTGATGCATGGCGCGAAAGCGTTCGGGAATCAGGATGTCCATGGATTGCCCCAAGGCCTCTTCCGCGGTGTACCCGAAAATCTTCTCCGCTGACTGGTTGTAAAGGGTGATGCGCTGGTTCACATCTGCTGAAACTACCGCTTCCGCGGAGATCTCCAGGATGCCGGCGAAACGCGCTTGCGAGGTGCGCAAGGATTGTTCAACGCGCCGCCGCTCGGCAACTTCTAATCTCAGTTTATCTACGATCTGCGCGATCACCATCAGCAGCAGGCTGGCGCCGAGGCCGGAAACGAACGTCGCCAACGGAAAATTGGAGCGAATTTCGCGCATGGCCTCCGGGTTGGCCCAGACTCTCAGCCGCCACGTTGGCCCGGGAAGCGCGACGTCAATAGCCTGCGTCCAATCATGTTTGTTTTCCGGATTGTAGCCGTCCAGCCGGTAAGCCTCCTCGCCATTGGCCTCGATCGCCACAGAGAAATTCAGGCCTTGGATATCTACAAACATGGTGTCCAGGGAACGTTGCGCGTCAAAGTAGCCAAGAACGAATCCGCGAAACTGTCCTCGTTGATAAATGGGCACAACCGTGAGCCATTGCTTCCGGCCGGCCGGCGACGTCAGAAGCGGTGACACTGTCTCTTTTTTTGAAAGGATCACGGCCTTCAACAGGGCCTCGCGTACCCCGTTGTTCACGCGCGGTGATTTCTCGCCTGGAGCCACGGACACCCAGCGTTCCTCATACTTGGGATCAAGCCATTCAATGGCGATGCAGCCGGGATGATGTTCCAGATACAAATTGGCAAACGCCGTCCATTCCGCATACGTCGGTTCGCCGATCTCCCACATCTTGGCCAGCCGGATCTGCCCCATCATCCACGCTTCCATGTCGGAACTGAGATCAGCCGCCACGGCGGAAGCGGCCAGCCGCGTCACTTTCTGGATGTGAACATGTTCGTTGGCGCTGGCGAAACGCCAGGAAATGAGGGTCCCGGCGACACCGATGCACAAAACCGCCAATGCCAACCGCGACACCGCCGGCCACATGGCCATGCGCGTACGGCCCATTCAGAGCCTCCTACCGGGGGAATTTCAGTATGAATCTGGCGTCTACAGAAAGGATGGAATAATCCCCTAAAGTCTTTAACGGTGCAATTCAGGCAAATCCTGCCTCCGCAGTGCACCTTTTGATTTGCCCCATTATCTACCTGCAATAATTAAAGGGCGGTTAGTGCCAGATTAGAGATTTTAATGTTCCATCACTAAGGAGACAACGCTTAATCCTGCCTCCATGCCGCGTACTTGAAGGCGAATCACCGCGCATCGCCCCAGCTTTTTGCTAAATAATATTAAGTAGTAGTGTCTTTGCTTCTTTATTTATTCCAAATACTAGCAATAGCACATTATCAACTAAAGATAGGCATGGCATTCTGTGACCGTGGCGTCGAGCTGTGAATGGATTGTCGAATCGGAAATGACGCTCCAACTGCGCAGCAGATTGCAGCTTTTGGGGCTTTTCATTAACGAATGACGGCTTTGGGTGGTAAGCTGCAAAAAACCTGGAAACACTGGTCTTGGACGCGGTTTCCTAATCTCAAGGGCACGGCAGGGGTTGGAACCCGCAGACGAGTGGTTGCAGACTTGAAGAGTCTCCTCTGTCAGGCGCAGTTCTTAGTTTCCTCTAATTCCGGGTTGCAAAGAGGTGGTAGATGGCGGTACGTGTACTGCTGGCTGACGACCATGAAATCGTTCGTCAAGGCTTGCGAGTCCTTCTGGAGCGGGAAGGCTTCGAAGTGGTAGGCGAAGCCGCCGACGGCCGCGAAGCCATAAAACTTTGTGAGGCCCATCATCCCGAGGTTGCCATCCTCGATTTGTCCATGCCCCTTTTGAACGGCGTTGACGCTGCGCGGGAGATCATCAAATCCAACTCACGGACTAAAGTGGTCCTGCTTACCATGCACACGGAGGACCACCTGGTGCTGGAGAGTTTGCGCGCCGGGGTGACCGGGTATGTTCTCAAGACCAGGGCTTCAGGCGAGTTGGTTCAGGCCATTCGCGCGGTTTGCCGCGGAGAAATGTTTTTGACCCAGAGCATTTCCCGCACCATCGTGCAGGCATTCCTGGTGAAGGCCGATCTGCCGGAGAAGCCCATCAGCGACCGTGAGCGCCAGGTGCTGCAACTGGTGGCCGAAGGCAAGACTACCAAGGAAGTCGCCACGCTGCTGGGCATCAGCGTCAAGACCGCCGAATCTCATCGCTCCAACATGATGGAAAAACTCGACATCCATGACACCGCTGGACTGGTCCGTTACGCCATCCGCAAAGGCATCATTCAGTCGTAGCCCGATCTCAGTGGCCTCTTTCGCACACGCGTCTGCATACAGCTCAGGACACACCGTAAACACCTACGGACGCGCGACGTTCTGCAGGAAAGTGGGCAGCGGCAGAGCTCCATTCTTACCATTCGCCGGAATGGTCATGTATAGGTCAATGGCTTGTCCAGGGTGATTGGGATCGGGCACGGGAAATCCGTTGGCGTCCACCTGATGGCCATTTGGCACCATGAGCGACGGATGATCGAAAGGCGCCGACTGGTTCAGGGTGCGCGCATCCAATAGCCCGGCACGGAGGAAGTCAACCAGATCGGTCTTCTCCTGCACGCCGAGACCGAGGGGCTGGACGTTGGGATCCATCAGACAATTTATCTCGTTGGCTGTCACAGGACACGTTGGTTCGTCTGCTGCTAATGGAAAATCTCCGCCGCGGTCGTAAAACTCAACCACCTGTTCCAAGGTAAGCTGGCCGCCGTTGTGGAAATACGGGGCGGTCAGCGCCAGATTGCGCAGTCCCGGCGCTTTCTCATTGCCGTAATTTGAGATGAGATCGAAGCAGCCCAGAGGTGAAGGAGCAAGTCCGTCGCCTGGGCGCCCAGGGATGATCGGCGCCGGACCACCGGCGCATACACCGAGCTGGGCGTTGGCCGCTTCCGAGAGAGGCGCACCGGTGATGCCATCGCCGTCCGCCAGCCCGATGTCTTCGTGTCCGGGCCGCGTACCAATGTGGTAGAACCCGGAGTCGTAGACGCGGACACTAAGGTCGCCCATGATCATGCGCTCCATGGGGGTCTGGCTGACGTGGCTTACGGAAGCATTGGTCAGTTCCGGTCCGCCGTGGCACACGATGCATTTTCCCCTGGTCTCAAAAACCAGCAGCCCGCGAAGCTGGCCCGTGGTCAGTGGCGTGGCGCCGATGCTGTAGGCCACTTTGGTGGGAAACCCGGTGGGCGGCGGCAGTTCAAAGAACACGGTTATCTGGCCCGTGGCGTAGTTAACGCTGCCCGAGACGATGCCGATCCCGGTAATGCCTCCGAATCCGTTATCAAAGGCAAATACATTCTGGTCGCTCTTGTCGAGAGCGGGGTTGAAGGCCTGCACTGACACGGTGTAGGGAGTGACTCCCTTGCCCAGCGAGAAGCTGAAGGCTTGGTTGACGTTATCTGCGGGGATGGTGAACACTTTTTGCCCCGCCAGGTATTTGTCAAACGGCGTCTGGTCAGCTCGCAAGGTGCTCTCGTAAGCCTGGACGGCAAGCCCCCAGAACAGCGAGAAGTTATATTCCATCTGCGTGTATTCTGCCGTGCCGGCCGGGCAGGTCTGGGCCGGAGTCGCCGTTGGGTTGATCAGGGTCTCCGATCCATCCGCCGCAATGCAGATGTGCCAGACTGACTGCCACCACGCCGGCTGGAAGGCGGCCTTGATCATTGCGGGGTAGCTGATGTTGATGCCCCGCTTGGGTGACTTGCTGTTTTTCCCCAGCACGCTGTCATTAGAGTCGACCAGTTGGGCGGCGAGCGGACCTCCCGTGGCCGACAACGGGTCCAATGACATCAGCTTCCGCCCAAGCAGCGGGAAACTACGGCCAGCCGCAGACATCTCAAAGCCGCTCAGCGCCGGCCCCAGCGCCTGGGAACACAACGCTGAATTCTGCAAACGGACCAACCCCGAAACCGGCTGGATGGTGGTGGTGGATGCAGAGAAGAAATGAGATGAAGCGTCGCGATCGCCAAACGGATTGGCGCCGTTGCAGATGTTGCGCGCGCGTCCATCCCAGAAATTGCGGAAATTGAACACGGCGTTGACCGCGCTCGGCGTATTGCGCGGCTCGACTTTGCGGGTGTTGATGAGCTGCCCGGGGTGGCTGGGGTCTGGGTAGGAGAAATTAACGTCGGGGCTTACGGTGCTGTTATCAACGCTGTTGCCCACGGTAATGGAGTTGAACGTCCGGGCAAATACGCCCTGCGAGGAAATGACATCGTGATGGTTGACGCCGGTGTTGAAGGGGAAAGTCCCCAGATCTGTCAGAGGTTTGTAGAGCGGAAAATCGCCGTCATGATAACCGCCGAACCCGGCAGTCGGGTTCCCGGCATGCAGTTGGTAATTCGGATAGTAGACGTTTCCACTGAGTACTCCCAGCGTATACGCGTTGAAATTGGGGGATGAAGGATCTTTGTCCCTCAGCCCGGGATCCACCTGATTCATGGCCCGGCTGTCAGCGCCCGCATTGAAGTGGCAAGTGGCGCAGGCCTGCACGCCATCACTGCCCACTTGCTGGTCCCAAAACAGGGCTTTGCCCAGTGCGATGGCAGCGGCCTGGTTGGCGATGTAATTATTCAAGCCGGGGACCGGAGGATTGGGCACCGCGGCCAGCGACGTCATGGGCTGCTCTGGAATGACTTTCTTCGCGGATGCGGGTGCGCTCTGCGCCCGCAGAATCGACAAGGCAAAGAGCACGCCGCACAGGGCAGCAAGTACTGCAAGGACCATTCTATTAGTGCGTTGCAACTGAGTATTCATAGTGCTCTCCGCGGGGCTTATCCCCAGGTTGTGTATCCGCGTCCGTCGGCGGACTGTTTTGTGAAAACCGAGTTTCCTAGGCTGGCAACCTTGCTTACGTTCGCGGGCGTGACTCAAGGCTGCCAGCCTCCTCTTCTTACTTCACGCTGGTTATCCCACTGGTCGCCGAGCCGCCATTGCCAGAAACCACAGTGACCAAATTCGGCAACGGAATACCGGTGAAGGTAACGGTGTACGTCCCAGCGCCCGCGTTGGTCATCAGCGCAGCATACGGCTGGCCCGTCGAAGGATTGATGATGTCCAGCGTGGCTTTCATGCAGCCCGGAAGCACGTTAGTCAAAGTGCAATTTGTCGGGCTGGCCAGGACGACGTTGGTGGTCGCGTTCACATCAAGCCGGGCCTTGCTGGTGCGATATGTCGCCGCGGTGATGGTGACCACGTCCGCCTGGTGGGCGTTGGTAACTTTCAGTGTGAAACTGGAGGTCGCGGTGCCAATGACGACTCCGTTCGGCGACACCTGGGTGGCCGTCAGTGTGATCTTCATGTTGCCTGGGCTGAAGGGCGTGAACGTCGCCACCGAGCAGTTGAAGGTCTGGCATTGCAGAGATGCTGCCGGGCTCAGCGTCCAGATAAAGTTCGTCGCGCCGGATTCAACGGAAGCCGTGGCATTCACTGTGACCGGGCTGCCCACGGGGGCCGGTGATGAGATGCCGTCCGGAATCACGACGAAATTGGCGTTCAACGCCGGCGCCGTGCCGGGCGTGCAAGTAGGCGCTGGTGCGGTGAGATCGGGCCACGGTGAGAGCTGCCCCACCATGTAGGCCGGGTTGCCGCCTAAAGGACCGGTGCCGTTCACCAAGAACAGAAAGTCCTGGAAGTTGTAGCTCACGATGGGACCGCCGATCACCAGGTTTTCGGGGAATACGAAAGTAAAGTCCGGCGCATTGTATTGCCCGTAAGCGAGACCGTTGGCAGCGACCGTGGGAGTCACCAGGGGAACACCGTTGGGGTCCGTGGTACTCGGGCTGAGGTAGCCGGCGTAACCAGAGAGGCGCGCTCGCACCAGACTTACTGGCGGCAGGAAAGCACCGCCCGCGGGACGGAATCTGAAACGCCCTTTCTTGGCGCCGATCGGCGGACCCTGGTCAACGAGCTGGGCCAGAATCCACGGCGCCGAGAGACGGTCCGTCAGTGTGCCGTTGCAGTCCTGGTCCAGCGCCACAATGTCAACCGGGCGAGAGGGGTCGGTGGAGAATCCATCTACGATGACCTTGGAAGTAACTTCCTGCGGGATGTTCGGGTTGGGAACGCCGCCCGTGCCCTGCAGCAAAACGTCAATCGCGATGTAAGCAGGATTGGTTCCCGGCCAGGTATAGACGCCCACATTGCCGATGACCTGGTAGGCGGCAATGATGTAGTTGCTCTGCGGGGCGGCCATGTCCAACACACAGGCCGAGCCGGTGCCGGGGCCGGTGCCGGCGGCGCATGGCGGCATCAGTACTCCCGCATACGTCACGAAGTCACCGACTTCGAAAGGCATCTGCTCCCATGCGTCACTTATGGCGTTCGGCGCCGTGGTTTGCGGATTATCGCGTGGCGCAGGCATGGTGAAAGTCATGGCGTAACTTCCTGACGTATCAAATGGACGGTTGCGCTGCGGGCAGCGGTCATCTTCGGTTGACATGACCAGCGAACCAGGCACAATTGGATGCGATGGCGCCGTGCCCGGGGCAACGCGTGGAATGCACATCGGGAAACCTGTCTCGCTGCGCACCGTGGGATTGGCCTGGTCAACCGTGAAGCGTATGTCCGGGCTCTGCCCCATGCTGTACCTTCCCACATTTCTGCCGGGGACGGCCGGGTTCGTCAGGCCCGGGATGGGCGGATCATTGATCATCACCGCCCTGCCGTTCACGATCAACATTCCGTTCGCGTAGTCAATCGCGCTGATGAAGCCTGACGAGGAGTTCAAGGCCTGCTGCGAGAGGAAGATCAGGCCCGCAATGTAGCAAAGAGAAGCTAAAGGAAGACCCGTGCTGGGATCGGTGTGCAGAGAGCAGACCGAAGGACTGGCGACAATATTGCCCTGAACGTGCGCCTCCCAGGTGCCGGGCATGCAACCGATGCCAGTGCCAATCGGCGGCAGACAGTCGGCCAAGGCCAGGCCGGAGGAGCTGCCTGCGTTGCTGAGGGTGGCGGGGGCCTGCGCGAACATCTGGCCCCACGACAGCGTGGCCGCGGGCATCTGCACAATGCTGTTGGCCGGCACGATGATGACATGATCGTTGACCTTGATCGTGCCGCCGGATACCAGGTCCCCGGCCGTACCAACGGGGTGGTCAATGGTGGCGGCCTGGATAAAGCCCAAGGTATCAAAGCCGGCCGACTCGGTGGCCAGCGCTCCGCTTTGCGCAACTGCCGGCGCGGCGAGCGCCACCAATACGAACAGCGTCACACAGGCCACTCTGGCGATGGCGGCCACGGTTTCTTTTCTCATGCGTAAATTCATGGTGTCGCTCCTTGGTTTGTATGCTCGCATCGTGGGCAAACGCCTGGTACCGGAGAGCATGACTCGCAAGCATGGACCACAGCATGTGATCCGACCATCAGGTGGGTTGGGGAATTTGGGGAGGGAAAACCCTGATCGGATGGACGCGGGGACTTCGCCAGCGATGGCGATGGCGCATGTGGCTGGTTCGTCCGCTCTCGCCGGCCCTTCCTTATTAAGCTAAGCCCGGGGGCGACTCACGGTTTCAGTTTCGGGAATGTTCGCACTCGCTGAACCGTACCGCCTCTCAGAATTTCTTGCGCTTGGTTCCGGCAGCAAGTTCGACAAAAAACTCGCGCCTCCGGTTTTGGACACGGGCTGCACAAAACGCACTTCTCTGCTGTGATGGCGCGGCGGCTATCGCGCACCCTGCCGCAAAGCCTTTCCTGGATGTTGCTTAGGGGCTACGTAACACGAGAAGTGTGATGTCTATCACACGTCCGCGCTCAGGGGTTTCTCCTCTGCGCTCAGGGTTTCTCCGCATGTGAATTGCCCAACCCACCTGATTGTTGTGATTTGCTCCGCGGTACACACTCTTAGCCGTTACCTGAGTCACATGCTGACGCCCAGACTTCCGGGTAGATCCTTCAAGCTCCCCTGGGCCTAAAGCGTTCGACATTGTCACTTGAGCCCCGCTGTCAGGGGAATAGGGCCCCACAAGAAATCTGTCTACCAGGAGAAGACACCATGAGTCTTACAAGAATCTTCCGGACAAAAAGCACAGTCCCCCGTTTTGTGGGCGTGCTGCTACTCAGTCTACTGGCCATTTCGGCCACTGCGTTTGGCCAGCTGCCAATTCCAGCTTCATCACAGTTTGACATCACCGGCTTCCTTCAAGAGGCAACTGTGACCAGTCCGGGCGACGCCCACTCCGGCGGTACGCTCAAGATCAACGGTCACACGGTGACCGTGCCCAGGGAAACCATCGTTATCCTGCCCGCCAACGCGCTTACCTGGCAGGAACTGTTCGCCAACGCGCCGGCGCCGTACACCGGAGTTGCCACCGGCATGGCGCTGGCCGACGTTCCGGCCCCTCTCACCACTTACGAGTTCGAAGTGATCGGCAACCGGGTAGGTGACACCTACATCGCCGGGCTGATCTTTATGTCCCAGCAGGCCCTGAACTCTGGCGCGGGGTTCATCAACTTCATTAACTACGCCACCGGCGAGATGCGTGTAGGCGGTCAAATTGTGGTGGACGGACTGGGGAACCCCGTTCTGAGCGGCACGAACCCGGGCACCCGCGTGCGACTCAACGATCCTGTGGGCCGATATGGCCGGGTCATGAGCCCCGACGTGCGCTTTACCGTGGACCCGGACAACCCGACGATCATGGGCGCAACCGGCTACCCCATGTGCTTACCGCGCACTGCTCCGGTGGGCGGGGTTACTACCGATGTCCTGTGTCCCGAGGGGAACCGGCCTATAACCGTGGCGGCATCGCCAACATCGCCCGCGGTTTATTCAACCAACTTCACCACGAACAACCTGACGAACCCGGGTTTCCCGGCGTTTCCCGGGGTGTTCCCGGACTCGACCAAGCAGGCGCCCTTTGAGGTTGGCGACTGGATCACCTTCGCGGGAACTCTGGTCACGGACAATGCAAACCCGACGACGGGCCCGTACCCGGGAACCGCTAACACCTATATTTCCGCCCACACCATCGTCAACAACGTGGCGATCTATACATTCCCGAGCAGCAATCCGGCCTACGTGATGACAGAAGTCACCCTCATCGGCACTGGAGGATTGACCGTCCTCGGCGCCGGCGAAGCGGTAATCCGCACGCGGTTCGAGGGCATGACCACCGACGTTGATCCGAGCGGAGCGGCCCAGAGGAAGATCCACCTGTACGGCATTGATCTGACCTCCGCCGGCGTCACCAGCGATCGTGACTGGGGAACCATTGGCGTTGATCCGGGCCCGCCCATCGGAGCAGTCAAAGGCCGCTGGCGCTTCCGTCCGCCTTGCTTGCCGTTTGGATCAGTTCCCGCCAAACCGGACAAAGATTGCGTGATGAACCAGTCCGGCACCTTCCTGCCGCCCACGCGCGAGATGCGGTCGGTGATCGAAGGGCTGCAGTCGCAAGATCCAGCCAACCCCGGGGCCATAGCTACCGCCAACGGGCTTTTCTACGGGCAATACCACGCCCCCATCATGTTGTACATCTTCCCGGAGAACGTCCCGGGCGCGCCGATCGTGGAAAATAACTTCAACTCCATCCCCTTCCTGGCCTGTGGCGGGTATACCTCGTCAGGGATACCGGGAGGAGCAGGCACTTTGGTGGGGATCCTTAATCCCTGGCCCAGCAACATAACTCCGAACACATCGAATTGCGTCGGGCTGGTCGTTGCGCCCAGCAATGTGGTTGCCACCGCTACCCCAAGCTCGGTGATCTCCGGGACGGGGACGCTGGTGACGCTCAGCGCCACTGCCGCCGGAACGCTTCCGTTGAGTTTCGCCTGGACGCAGGCTCCCACGGACGTTCCCCAGGTGGTCCTCACCAATCCTAATACCGCCACAGCGACCTTCACCACGCCGGTGGTTGCAGCCAACACGACGCTTCACTTCACTGTCACGGTGACCAACAGCGCCGGGTCTGCTTCCGGAGTCACCAGTGTCTCAGTCGCGGTGGACATACCCATCGTCAACCATGTCCCGCCCCAGACGGTGTTTTCAGGGACGCCGGTGACGATGATCATCACTGGAACTGATCCTGCCGGGCTGCCGCTCACCTTCGCGGTGACTCAGACCGCAGGACCGGCGCCAAATCCGCCCGGACTCGTGCTCACGCAAAACCCGCCGAGCGGCGCGACTCTCAACTTCACCTATACGCTCCCGATAGGAGCGCCAGCCGCCACGCTGAACTTCTCGATCGTGGCGACCAACACCGCCGGTGCGTCGTCAGCGCCGGAGTTCACTTCGGTCACCGTCAACCCGCTCCCGGATAGTCTCTCCATCACGAACGCGGAGTACCGGACCGGCAAACAGCGGTTGATCATCAACGTCACCGATGCTACCGACAACCCGGCCATCAACGTCTTCCTGCAGCCGTACCGGTGCGAAGCTAATGCTCCGCCCTGTGCATTGAACCCGGCGACGGGCTTCTGGATGTATAACCCTGACCCGGCAGCAGGTGGTGTCGGAAACGTCTTCACCTACGCACCCGGTGGACTCTACACCATTGATGTAACTGGAGCGCCGAGGCCGGCCTGCAATCTGGGCGGCGCCTACGCTACTCCATGCGGTAACGCGTCCGTCAAGGTCACTTCCTCGCAAGGTGGGACGGCGACTTCCGTGCTCACCAAGATCCGGCAGTAAGACAGCCCCCGGTGGTCGACTACGTCCTGGGGTTCGCGCAGACCCGGGGATTCGTGGAGCGCATCCAGGACTTCCTGCGGTTCACGCTTCCCCTGTACGTGCAGGAGGGCAAGGCGTATCTGACCATCGCCGTGGGGTGCACCGGTGGGCGGCACCGGTCGGTGGTCCTGGCGGAGGAGATGGCG